>NZ_JBSFMS010000109.1:0-24458 GCF_053599675.1 Streptomyces sp. NPDC000880
TTGCGGGCCCCGCGGGCCCGTTGTGGTGCCGCGGGGGCGTCCGCCCGGGGCCCGCGGGGGTGTGGGGGCGTCAGCCCCCCACGTCCTCCTTCCCCCCGCCAAGGGGGCCTGGGGGGAAAGCCCCCAGTTCGGGAAAAGGGGCGGGGTGGGGGAAAGGCCCGCGCCCGCACCCTGCGTACCCCTCCGCCAGGGCAGATCCGGTTCGACGGGCGGCTGATCGGCGCGGAGAATGAGGGGGGCAGGATGCCGCCTCGGTAGGGCGCCGCCCGTCGGTGAGGCGGTGGCGACCTGCCCGGCAAGGTGGTGGCGATGCCCACGTGGCGATTGCGGGACTTCCGCGACGACGATCTGGACCGCGCTATCCAGATATGGGATCAGGACCGGCAGGCGGACGACTCGCCCCCCGTGTTCCCCGTCTCTGAGGTCATGGCCGCGGCCCGGACCGGCGGTCCCGCCGTGGTCGCGTTGGTGGGCGATGACTTGGTGGGCATGGCAGTGGCGCAGGCCCAGGGTGAGCGGGCCTGGATCACGCTGGTGGCGCTGGCCGGGATGTGGCGTAACCGCGGGATCGGCAGCGCCCTGATCGGCGAGCTCGAGCGGCGCCTGCGGGTGCAGGGGGTACGCCGGATCGGTGCGCTGCTCGCCCCGGGGGCCACCGGAACCACGGCCCTGGAAAACTCCGGCTACCGGACTCGCACCGGGCTGACCCTCTACGAAAAGGTCGAGCATCTCGGCGCGAGCGATGCGGGTCTGCTCGCGGAGCTTGGCGGGAGGGTACTACTGCAGGGGCTGTGGGGTGCGCTCGCGGGCATGGAGCGGGAGAAGGAAGCCATCGAGCGGCGGATCGTGCTGCCGCTGGCCGAGCCCGCGCTGGCCGACCGGTACGGGGTGACGCCGCCGAAGGCGGTCATCCTCTTCGGCCCGCCGGGCACCGGCAAGACCAGCTTCGCCAAAGCCGTCGCCTCCCGGCTGGAGTGGCCGTTCGTGGAGCTCTTCCCCTCCCGGCTCGCGGCGGGAGGCGCTGGGAGCCTGGCCACCTCGCTACGGGACACGTTCGCCGATCTGGCCGAGCTGCAGACCGTTCTGCTGTTCATCGACGAGGTCGAGGAGATTGCCGGCGTCCGCTCCGGCCTGGCCGTTGATCCCGGCCATGGAGTCACCAACGAACTGCTCAAGCTGATCCCCGGCTTCCGCGAGCACGACGACCGCCTGCTGATCTGCGCCACCAACTCCGTCCGCTCGCTCGACCCGGCGTTCCTGCGCCCCGGCCGGTTCGACTACGTCATTCCGGTCGGTCCCCCCGACCCGGTCGCCCGGGCGGCGATCTGGCAGCGCTACCTCGGCCCGGCGGCCGACGACGTCGAACTGCACCGGCTGGTGGCGGCCAGTGAGATGTTTACACCCGCCGACATCGAGTTCGCCGCCCGCAAGGGTGCCCACACCGCGTTCGAACGCGAAGTCGCCGACCGCCAAAACGCGCCGGCCAGCACTGAGGACTACCTCGCCGCCATCGCTGACACCCGTCCCACACTCACCGACCAGGTGCTCACCGAGTTCGATGAGGACATCGAGCGCTACGTGCGCATGTGACGCCGGGTCTCCTCAGCTTCGGATTCCTCGGCTTCGGCGAGAGTTGGGGGGGAAGGCCCCGCGACCCGGGCAGCGGACGCCACCCGTACCCCCTCAGCTCAAGATCACGCTCCGCGTCAAGTTCCGCGGCCGGTCCGGGTCGAAGCCCCGCGACTCCGCCAGCGTCACCGCAAGCCGCTGCGCGCGGATCAGGTCCGCCAGGGGGTCCGCCTCCTGGCGGGCCACCAGCGTGCCGCCGACCCGCGTGACGTCCAGGGAAAGGCCTTCCGGGAGCGCGCCGAAGACCCACGCCACCCGGCCCGGGCCGGTGATCGAGATCGGGCCGTGGCGGTACTCCATCGCCGGGTACGACTCCGTCCACGCGCCCGCCGCCTCGCGCATCTTCAGGCCCGCCTCCAGCGCAAGCCCGTACGTCCAGCCCCGCCCCAGGAACGTCCACTGCTCCGCCCCGACCACCGCTTCCGGCAGTGGCTCCGTCAGCGCGAGCTCCGCGTCGACCGCCGCCTCGGTGACCGACTTCACCCCGGGGACGTCACCCAGACCGGCCCGCAGGAAGGCCAGCGCGGTCGTGGCGAAACGGGTCTGGACCACCGACTCCTCGTCCGCCCAGTCCAGCACCGCCACCGCGTCCGCCGCGCCCATCACCGGCGTCTTCGGGTCCGCGGTCAGAGCCAGCGTCGGCACCTTGCCGCGCAGTTCGGTCAGCAGGTCCAGGACCTCCGTCGTCGTCCCCGAGCGGGTGATCGCGACGACGCGGTCGTACGTACGCCCCGACGGGAACTCCGACGAGGCGAAGGCGTCCGTCTCGCCCAGCCCCGCCGCCTCCCGCAGCGCCGCGTACGCGATCGCCATGAACCAGGACGTCCCGCACCCGGTGACGGCGACCCGCTCACCCGGCTCCGGCAGTCCCTCGAAGGCAGCGGCGGCCTCGGCCGCTCGGCGCCAGCAGGCCGGCTGGGTGGCTATCTCTGCTGCGGTACGGGACATGCGGCAAGGCTCCTAGCGACGTACGCGTAACTCGGGACCGGCACCGACCACTGCGTGCCGTCACGTGCTTAGCAGGCCGCGGCGCACCCGGGCAATGCCCACCGTCCCGTGGACAGACGTTGCGGTAGTGACATGCACTGGAGTAGACCTCATACGTCTACGTGGTGGAAATCGCAGCTCATTTCAGATGACATCACGGGGGACCAACTGGGACGACACGGGCAAACAGTAGAGGGTGGGGAAGAGCGGTGCAGCGTCGCTTCATGGGTCTGACCGCGGCGATTGCCGCACTTGGCATGACGGTGGTCCTCTCGGGCTGTGGCAGCTCCAGCGGTTCCGGCGATGTCACCCTCAAACTGGTGGCGGCCGACTACGACGTGGACGGCGGCCAGAACAGCAAGAAGTACTGGGCCGACCTCGCCGCCGAGTTCGAATCCACGAACCCCGGCATCAAGATCGACGTCCAGATCGAGTCCTGGAACGACGTCGACCGCAAGGTCGCCGAGATGGTCAAGGCGGGCAAGGCCCCCGACATCGCCCAGATCGGCGCGTACGCCGACTACGCCGCGGCCGACAAGCTGTACTCCGCCGACCAGTTGCTCTCGATTCCCGTACAGTCCAACTTCCTCGTCCCGCTCACCGACGCAGGCGAGATGAAGCGGGTGCAGTACGGTCTGCCGTTCGTCGCTTCCACCCGGCTGCTCTTCTACAACAAGAAGCTCTTCAAAGAGGCCGGGATCCAGGAAGACCCGAAGACCTGGGACGACCTCAAGGCCGACGCGGAGAAGCTGAAGGCGAACACGGACGTGAAGTACCCCTTCGCCCTGCCGCTGGGCCCCGAGGAGGCCCAGGCCGAGACCATGATGTGGCTGCTCAGCGGCGGCGACGGGTACACCGACCCGATCGGCAAGTACTCCATCGACTCCGCGCAGAACATAGCCACCTTCAAGTGGCTGAAGACGAACCTCGTCGACGCCGGGCTCACCGGCCCGGTCGCCCCCGCCAAGCTGAACCGCAAGGAGGCGTTCGCCGCCTTCACCCGCGGTGAGGTCGGCATGCTCAACGGCCACCCCTCCCTGATGCAGGAAGCGGAGAAGGCCAACGTCGAGGTCGGCAAGGTCCCCATGCCCGGCAGCAACGGCAAGCCGAAGACCGCGATGGGCGTCGCCGACTGGATCATGGGCTTCAAGCAGAACGGCCACCGGGCCGAGGTCGGCAAATTCCTGGACTTCGTCTTCAGCGACAAGAACGTCCTCGACTTCGTCGGCCAGAACAACCTGCTGCCGGTGACTGTCTCCGCGTCCGAGGCGATGGCGAAGGACCCGAAGCAGCGGGACCTCAAGGAGTTCCTGCAGGAGCTCCCCAACTCGGTGCTTCCGCCGGTCGGCAAGACGTCGTGGGCGGCGGTCAGCGAGAACATAAAGAAGAACATCGGACAGGCCGTCGCGCCCGGAGGTGTCCCGTCATCCGTCCTCGGCAAGATCGGCCGGGACGCCACCCTCGCTGACAACGCGCAGTAGGCAGCGCGCAGGGGGTCTGCGGCGCCGATATGTTGGAGCGTATGACCGACGACGAGGCGATCGAGGGGCGCGAGGCGCTCTCCGAGCGCGACCGTGCCGTACTGGCCATGGAGCACACCTCCTGGCCGGGGCCCGGCGCGAAGGAGCGCGCCATCAGGGAGCAGCTCGGCATCTCCCCGGTCCGCTACTACCAGCTCCTCAACGCCCTGATCGACGACGAGCGCGCCCTCGCCCATGACCCGGTGACCGTCAATCGGCTCCGCCGTGTCAGGGACGACAGACGAAGTCACCGATAGGGTCGGGGTATGGGCAGCTCCACGTACGCGCATCCCCTGCCGACGCCGTCCACCCCCGCCGGCCGAGACGGCCTGGCCGCGCTTCTCGCCCGGCCGCAGAAGGCAGTCGTCGGCCTTGACTTCGACGGCACGCTCGCCGAGATCGTGCCCGACCCCGAACAGGCCCGCGCCCACCCCGGCGCCGTCCCCGCGCTCGCCGCGCTCGCGCCACGGGTCGCCTCCGTCGCCGTGATCACCGGACGTCCCGCGGGTGTAGCGGTCCGCTACGGCGGCTTCGCCGGAGTGCCGGGCCTGGACCACCTGGTCGTCCTCGGTCACTACGGCGCCGAGCGCTGGGACGCCGTCACCGGCACGGTCAAAACCCCCGCCCCGCACCCCGGGGTCGCGGCTGCCCGCGCCGAACTGCCCGGTGTCCTGGACGCCGTCGGTGCCTGGCAGGGCACCTGGATCGAGGAGAAGGGCCAGGCGGTCGCGGTGCACACGCGCCGGGCGTCCGACCCACAGGCGGCGTTCGAGGCGCTGCGGGGCCCGCTCGCCGAGCTCGCCGCGCGTCACGGGCTGATTCTGGAGCCGGGCCGCATGGTCCTGGAGCTGCGCCCACCCGGTATGGACAAGGGCGTGGCCTTGGCGGAGTACGTACGCGAGGTGGGAGCCGACGTCGTGCTGTACGCCGGTGACGACCTCGGCGATCTGCCTGCCTTCGCGGCCGTCGAGAAGCTCCGCTCGGACGGCGTGCCCGGCCTGCTGGTGTGCAGCGGCAGCACGGAGGTCCCGGAACTGGCGGACCGCGCCGACCTGCTGCTGCCGGGCCCGCCGGCGGTGGTGGAGTTCTTGGCCGCGCTGGCCCAGCACCTGTAGCCGGCCCGGGCAGCCGGTTCCGGGTTTTGCTGCGCGCCTCGCGTGGCGCCTTCACTGGGCCGGGGCGGCCGGTCGGGGCGCCGGAGCGCTCGCCGGTCCCGGGCCGCCGGGGACCCGGGCGCCTCCTACGCCCCCTCGCGCAGCGCCCGCAGCTGGTCCAGGAACCACTTCTGCGGCGGCAGCGCGGTTGCCGCTGCCGCCAGCCGCTTGGTGTGCCGGGACCGCTCGTCGTCCGGCATCGTCAGCGCCACGTGGAGCGCGTCTGCCGTGCCCGTCACGTCGTACGGATTCACCGTCACCGCATCCTCGCGCAGTTCCTCGTACGCCCCTGCCTCCCGCGAAAGCACCAGCACGCAGCCCTCCTCCGAGACGACCGGGATCTCCTTGGCGACCAGGTTCATGCCGTCCCGGATCGGGTTGACCAGAGCCACGTCCGCCAGCCGGTACGCGGCGAGCGACCGCGCGAAGTCGTCCTTCACATGGAGCACGACAGGGCTCCAAGTCGCCGTCCCGTACGCGGAGTTGATCTCGTCCGCCAGTCGCTGGACCTCCGCCGTGTAGTCGCGGTAGACAGCCAGGTCCTGCCGGGAGGGGTAGGCGAAGGCGACATGGACCACGCGCTCGCGCCACTCGGGGCGGGTTTCCAGCAGCTGCCGGTACGCCAGCATCCCGCGCACGATGTTCTTGGACAGCTCGGTGCGGTCGACTCGCACGATGGACTTGCGCCCCGGGCCGATCTGCTCGCGCAGCGCTGCCAGCCGCTCGTCCACGTCCGGCCGGTGCGCGCGCTCCCGCAGGAAGTCCGCGTCCGCACCGAGCCCGTGCACCCCGATCGCCGTGCTGCCGGTGCCGCCCAGCAGCTCCGTACAGCACGAGACGAAGGCATCGGCCCACCGCCAAGTCAGAAAACAGGTTCGGTCCGCGCCGAGAAGGCCGCGCAGCAACTGCTCCGCGATGTCGTCGGGCAGCATCCGGAAGTAGTCGACGGGCGCCCACGGCGTGTGCGAGAAGTGCCCGATGCGCAGATCGGGACGGAGCTCGCGGAGCATGCCGGGCACCAGCGCAAGGTGGTAGTCCTGCACCAGGACGGCCGCCCCCTGGGCCGCCTGCGCCGCCAGCGCGTCCGCGAAGGCCCGGTTGTAGGTCTCGTACGATGCCCACTGCCTGCGGAACTCCTGGTCGAAGACTGGCTCCAGCGGCGTCTGGTACAGCATGTGGTGGATGAACCACAGCACGGAGTTGGCGATGCCGTTGTACGCGTCGGAGTGGACGGCCTCGTCGATGTCGAGCATCAGCACCCCGGGCTCGCCTACCCCGCGCCGCACCGCCTCGTGGTCGCCGTCGCCGAGCGCGGCGCACACCCACAGCGCCGCCGCCTCGGAGCCGATGGCCGACAGGCCGGAGACCAGCCCGCCCCCGCCGCGGCGCGCGTCGAGCGAACCGTCCTCGCTCAGTGTGTATGTGACCGGGCCGCGGTTCGACGCGACAAGGACCTGGGCGGCAGCGTGCTCGGAAACCATGTCGCGAAACCTAGCCCGTCCCACAAACGCTCAAACGTGTGTACGTCATTGGTCGTGGTGTCCTTGTGTGTCCTACGTCTCTCATGCCCATAACTGGGAAATGTAGACAAATTGACCAGCGATCCATGCTTATGCCGCGCGACGCGCCGGGTACTCACCGATCTCGCGCATCGGCGGCCGCTCCTCCGTGTCCACCGCGTACGTCCGCGGCTCGAAGCCGCCCTCGGCCCGCTCGAACTGCGTGAGCGAAGGACGCACCAAGTGGCCGCGAGAAAGCCGGAGTTGGGCCGTGCGGTAGATCGCTGCGGCCATCCGGCCCAGCGCCTGCCCGTCCTGGTGGCGGTGCTTGCGCGAGCCGACGTCCACCTGCGCCAGGGCGTCCAGGCCCACCGTGTGCAGCGCGTCGACGAGCAGGCCGAGCTCCACTCCGTAACCGACGGGGAAGGGCAGCCGCTCCAGCAGCGCGCGCCGCGCCGCGTACTCCCCGCCCAGCGGCTGGACGAACCCGGCCAGCTGCGGCCAGTGCAGATTCAGCAGCGGACGCGCCACCAACTCGGTCACCCGGCCGCCCTGACCCGCGCGGTCGCCGAGCGGCCGGTCGTACATCGCCTTGACGAAGTGCACATCGGGATCGGTGAGCAGTGGGCCCACGATCCCGGAGACGAAGTCCGCGGAGAACTCCCGCAGATCCGCGTCCACGAAGCAGACGATGTCGCCGCTGGTCGCCAGCAGCGAGCGCCACAGCACCTCGCCCTTGCCGGGGACGGCGGGTATCCGGGGCAGGATGGCGTCCCGGTGCACCACGCGCGCGCCGGCCGCCGTGGCCACCTTGGTCGTACGGTCGCTCGAGCCCGAGTCGACGACGACCAGTTCATCGACGAGCGGCACGGCCTCCATCAGCTCGCGGCGGATCACGGTGACGATCTCGCCGACCGTCGCCTCCTCGTTCAGGGCGGGGAGCACCACGCTGACCGTCGTCGAGCGTTTGGCGGTAAGCAGCAGGTCAAGTGGGCGGTCGGCCGCGGCCCAGGACCGCCGCGCCAGCCATCGCTCCACCTCATCGAGCACGTGCGTGTCTCCCTCGACTTCCGGTCGTATGATCCATCTCGCGGTTCGGACGACTATCTCAACCATCCGGGCCTTCGGTTACAGTCTTGAACAACGCGGATGACCGTCGCATGTCGGGGGTCGTCACGCTGACAATCGAATACCGCTCATCCAGAGGGGCAGAGGGAACGGCCCGTTGAAGCCCCGGCAACCCTCCCGCCGACCGCGAGGTCACGGTGGGGAAGGTGCCAATTCCGTCTCGTGGCGAAATGCGTCACGGGGAAGATGAGGAGAAAGGGCCTCGCCTCCATGGCTGTGCAGACTGTCGCAAACACCACCCCGGTGAACCTCGGTCCCGCCGCGGCGCTCTCGTGCCGCGAGTGCGGTGAGCGTTTCGACCTTGGCCCGATCTTCGCTTGTGCCTCCTGTTTCGGGCCGCTCGAAGTCGCGTACGACCTCCCCGGTGACGACCCCGAGGCGCTGAAGAAGCGGATCGAAGCGGGTCCGAACAACATCTGGCGGTACGCTCCGCTGCTGCCCGTCCCCGCCGACGTGGCTGACAAGCCGAACATCAACCCCGGCTTCACCAAGCTCGTCAAGGCCGACAACCTCGCCCGTGAGCTGGGCGTCACGGGCGGCCTGTACATCAAGGACGACTCCGGCAACCCGACGCACTCCTTCAAGGACCGCGTCGTCGCCATCGCCGTCGAGGCCGCGCGTGCCTTCGGCTTCACCACCCTGTCCTGCTCGTCCACCGGCAACCTGGCGGGCGCCGTCGGCGCTGCAGCCGCGCGGGCCGGCTTCCGCTCCTGCGTGTTCATCCCGCACGACCTGGAGCAGGGCAAGGTCGTCATGGCCGCGGTGTACGGCGGCGAGCTGGTCGGCATCGAGGGCAACTACGACGACGTCAACCGCTTCTGCTCCGAGCTCATCGGCGACCCGCTGGGCGAGGGCTGGGGCTTCGTCAACGTCAACCTCCGCCCGTACTACGGCGAGGGCTCCAAGACGCTGGCGTACGAGATCTGCGAGCAACTCGGCTGGCGGCTGCCCGACCAGATCGTGATCCCGATCGCCTCGGGCTCACAGCTCACGAAGATCGACAAGGGGCTGCAGGAGCTGATCAAGCTCGGTCTGGTCGAGGACAAGCCGTACAAGATCTTCGGCGCTCAGGCGGAGGGCTGCTCGCCGGTGTCGACGGCCTTCAAGGCCGGGCACGACGTCGTACGCCCGCAGAAGCCGAACACCATCGCCAAGTCGCTGGCGATCGGCAACCCGGCGGACGGCCCGTACGTGCTGGACATCGCGCGCCGCACCGGCGGGGCGGTCGAGGACGTCAACGACGAGCAGGTCGTCGACGCCATCAAGCTGCTTGCCCGTACGGAAGGCATCTTCGCGGAGACCGCGGGTGGCGTGACCGTGGGCGTCACGAAGAAGCTGATCGAACAGGGCGTGCTCGACCCGGCGCTCACCACCGTCGTCCTCAACACGGGTGACGGCCTCAAGACGCTGGACGCGGTGGCGCCGACGACCGGCCCGACCGCGACGATCCGCCCGAGCCTGGACGCGTTCCGCGACGCCGGCCTGGCCGGCTGACCGACCACCCGAGACCCAAGGAAGGCACGCACCATGAGTGTCAACGTCCGCATCCCCACCATTCTCCGTACGTATACGGGCGGCCAGGCCGAGGTTTCGGCCCAGGGCGCGACCCTCTCCGAGGTGATCGCCGACCTGGAGAAGAACCACACGGGCATCGCTGCGCGCGTCCTGGACGACCAGGGCAAGCTGCGCCGCTTCGTCAACGTGTACGTGAACGACGACGACGTCCGTTTCGAGCAGGGTCTTGAGACTGCGACACCGGACGGCGCGGGCGTTTCGATCATTCCGGCTGTCGCAGGCGGCTGCTGACTTCGCAGAGTTACCACTGTTGCCCCCTCCGCAAGAGAAGCGGAGGGGGCAATTCCATAGGGTTGAGCGCGGTAGAGTTGGGAAGCCCCCTCCGCTGCTCATGCCGCACGCATATGAGAATGCGTCGCCGCACGTCAAGAAGTAGCCAAACTGCGCGATCGAATTGCCGCGTAGGTGCCTTTCGTCGGGCCCGACTTGCCCCGGAATTCACATAATTCACATAAATTATCCGTTCGGCCTCGCGCAGAATTTTCGTCCGACTGACCTGTTGCAGACGGCAGTTGGACAGATACATTCAGCCGCGGTCGACGCGTTCCGGCGCACACCCGTGGGGTGGAGGTCTGACCCGGGTCCGCGAAGTGCGGTCCTGCGTAAGGGCCAGTAACAGGGGAGTTAGGCATGGCTCAGGGCACCGTCAAGTGGTTCAACGCGGAGAAGGGGTATGGCTTCATCGCGGTCGACGGTGGTGCGGATGTTTTCGTCCACTACAGCGCGATCCAGATGGACGGGTACCGCACCCTTGAAGAGGGTCAGCGAGTTGAATTCGAGATCTCGCAGGGCCAGAAGGGTCCGCAGGCGGACATGGTCAAGCTCGCCGTCTGATCTCGGCGCGATCGGCCACCGACGCACTCACGCCGAGGGGCCCGCATCCCACAAGGGATGCGGGCCCCTCGTGCGTCCGGGCCCGGTTGGTGGGCCTTGGTGGGCCTTGGGGACCCGCTTGCGCCCTTCTTCCCCCAGCTACCGCTGGGGGTGCCCCCAGAGGTGCCCCCACCGACCACCGCCCCTCGTCCAGGCTTCATCGAAGGCGCTTGCACTCTCGGGGGTCGAGTGCTAATCATTGCGTTAGCACTCTGACAGTGAGAGTGACAACGAGGACCGGGCCGGTGAGGTCCGCAGGCCAGGTGGGGCAAGGAACCACAGGGCTTGCAGGCCGTCCGTCGCGGGCGCCAGCGCGGTCCGGAGAATCCACCCCAGTCCGGGAGGACCACTTCACATGGCCAAGATCATCGCGTTCGACGAGGAGGCACGGCGCGGTCTCGAGCGCGGGATGAACCAGCTCGCCGACGCCGTCAAGGTCACCCTTGGCCCCAAGGGCCGGAACGTCGTCCTCGAGAAGAAGTGGGGCGCCCCCACGATCACCAACGATGGTGTTTCCATCGCCAAGGAGATCGAGCTCGAGGACCCGTACGAGAAGATCGGCGCCGAGCTGGTCAAGGAAGTCGCCAAGAAGACGGACGACGTCGCCGGTGACGGAACGACCACCGCGACCGTCCTCGCCCAGGCGCTCGTCCGCGAGGGCCTGCGCAACGTGGCGGCCGGCGCCAACCCGATGGCCCTCAAGCGCGGCATCGAGAAGGCCGTCGAGGCCGTCTCCGGCGCCCTGCTCGAGCAGGCCAAGGACGTGGAGACCAAGGAGCAGATCGCTTCGACGGCCTCCATCTCCGCCGCCGACACCCAGATCGGCGAGCTCATCGCCGAGGCCATGGACAAGGTCGGCAAGGAAGGCGTCATCACCGTCGAGGAGTCCCAGACCTTCGGTCTGGAGCTGGAGCTCACCGAGGGTATGCGCTTCGACAAGGGCTACATCTCGGCGTACTTCGCCACCGACATGGAGCGTATGGAGGCCGTCCTCGACGACCCGTACGTCCTGATCGTCAACTCCAAGATCTCCTCGGTGAAGGACCTGCTCCCGCTGCTGGAGAAGGTCATGCAGTCGGGCAAGCCGCTGCTGATCATCGCCGAGGACGTCGAGGGCGAGGCCCTGTCGACCCTGGTCGTCAACAAGATCCGTGGCACCTTCAAGTCCGTTGCCGTCAAGGCTCCGGGCTTCGGCGACCGCCGCAAGGCGATGCTGAACGACATCGCCATCCTCACCGGCGGCACGGTCATCTCCGAGGAAGTCGGCCTCAAGCTCGAGAACGCCGGCCTGGACCTGCTGGGCCGCGCCCGCAAGGTCGTCATCACCAAGGACGAGACCACGATCGTCGACGGTGCCGGTGACAGCGAGCAGGTCGCGGGTCGCGTCAACCAGATCCGCGCCGAGATCGAGAACAGCGACTCGGACTACGACCGCGAGAAGCTCCAGGAGCGCCTCGCGAAGCTGGCCGGCGGCGTGGCCGTCATCAAGGCCGGCGCCGCGACCGAGGTCGAGCTCAAGGAGCGCAAGCACCGCATCGAGGACGCGGTGCGCAACGCCAAGGCCGCCGTCGAGGAGGGCATCGTCGCCGGTGGTGGCGTGGCTCTCATCCAGGCGTCCTCCGTCTTCGAGAAGCTCGAGCTCGAAGGTGACGAGGCCACCGGTGCCGCCGCTGTGAAGCTGGCCCTGGAGGCCCCGCTGAAGCAGATCGCGGTCAACGCCGGCCTCGAGGGCGGCGTCGTTGTGGAGAAGGTGCGCAACCTGACCGTGGGTCACGGCCTGAACGCCGCGACCGGCGACTACGTCGACATGATCGCCGAGGGCATCATCGACCCGGCGAAGGTCACGCGCTCCGCGCTGCAGAACGCCGCGTCGATCGCCGCGCTGTTCCTGACCACCGAGGCCGTCATCGCCGACAAGCCGGAGAAGGCCTCCGCGGCCGCTCCGGGCGGCATGCCGGGCGGTGACATGGACTTCTGATCGACCTCTGGTTGATCACCGTCCTGACCGAGGGCGGCACCCCTACTCCCAGGGGGTGCCGCCCTCGGGCTTTTTGCGCGGCTCCTGATGGCGGCCGAACGCCGCCCGCGGCCGGGCTGCTGCCCGGACGTTCTGGTGTGGTTCCTGCACAGCGGTCGGACCGGCAGGCTCCGCGCGGGGCCTGAGCCCCGGGTGGATCGCCGTGACCGCACTTCACCCGCAAGCCGTTGCCTGCAAAAACGGCACGCGATCCGGCGTGCGACCCGCCCCGAGGCCGGGGCGGGTGCCCCGGCGCCCGGCTGTCACACGGGACGCCGAGGGACGCTGTGACGATCGACACGGCGACTTGGGGACACGCGACAGAAACGTCGGTGTTACGCGTGGTTCTTACGATCACTGAGGTATTTAACGGTGATTTAGTTGGAGGCTGCTCCCCAATGGTTGAACTGAACAGGCGAAGCCTCATAAACGCTGCGGGAGCCGTCGGGGCACTCGGCATCATCGGAGCCACAGCGTCCCCGGCCCTCGCCACGGCTCCGTCCGCGACGCCGTTGGCGAAGGCCGGGAAGGCCAAGGATTCCGGGTTCGAGCTGATGGAGGCGACCGTCGCCGACGTTCTGCGGGCCTACCGCAACGGCCGGCTCACCTGCCGGGAGCTCGTGCAGCAGTATCTCGACCGGATCGCGGCGTACGACAAGCGCGGCCCCGCGGTCAACGCGGTCCTGACGCTCAACCCCCGCGCGCTGGAAGAGGCCGACGAACTGGACCGCCGGTACCGGCGGTCCGGGCCGGTGGGCCCGCTGCACGGTGTGCCGGTCGTCCTCAAGGACAATTACAACACCGCCGACCTGCCCACCACGGGCGCCTCGGCCTCCCTGGCAGGTGCTCAGCCCTCCAAGGACGCCACCGTGGTGGCGCGTCTTCGGGCGGCCGGTGCGCTGGTGCTGGCCAAGACGAACCTGCAGGAGTTCGCGCTCGGCGGTGTCACGGTGAGTTCGCTCGGGGGACAGACGAAGAACCCGTACGACCTGACCCGCACGCCGGGCGGTTCCTCCGGCGGCACGGCGGTCTCGCTCGCGTCCAACTTCGCCCTCGTCGGCACGGGCAGCGACACCGTCAACTCACTGCGCTCGCCCGCCTCCGCGTGCGGCGTGGTCGGTTTCCGTCCGACGTCCGGGCTGGTCAGCCGGGCCGGTGTGGTGCCGGTTTCGTTCACCATGGACGCGGTCGGCCCGATGGCCAGGACGGTCACCGATGCGGCCGTGATGCTCGACGTCATGGCCGGCTACGACCCGGCGGACCCGGTCACCGCCTTCGGCGTCGGGCGGCAGCCGGAGACGTACACCGCGTCCCTGGACAAGCACGGCGCGCGCGGCCTCCGTATCGGCGTGCTCGACACCCTCTTCGGCACCGGCCCCGACTCCGCCGATGTCAACCGGGTGATGGAGCGGGCGATCGCGCAACTGGAGCGGCTGGGCGCCACGGTGGTGCACCTGTCCGATCCGTCGCTGGACTCCGCCGCCGTGACCGCCGCTCTCGATGTCCAGCCGTACGAGTTCAAGTACGTCATGGACGAGTACCTGAGCTCGCCCGACGTGCACGCGCCGGTGCACTCGCTGGACGACATCATCGCCTCCGGCAAGTACCACCCCGCGCTGGCGAGTTTCCTGGCCTCCGCGGCGAGCCACGCCGACGGTCTGGACGAGACCGAGTACAAGGACCGCCGACTCGGCATCGAGGCGCTGAAGCAGCGCGTGCTGGACCTGATGGCCCGTAACAAGGTGGACGTGCTCACCTTCCCGCACCAGCAGATCCTGCCGGTCCCGATCGGCGAGACCAACCAGGCCAAGCGCAACGGCATCCTCGGTGCCCTGACCTCCTGCCCGGCGATCACCCTGCCGGCCGGCTTCTCCACCCCCACGACCGCGGCTCCGCTGGGTGTGCCGGTCGGCATCGAGTTCATGGGGCGCCCCTGGAGCGAGCCCACCGTGATCTCGGTGGCATACGCCTTCGAGCAGGCCGCCCGCGCCCGCAAGGTCCCGGTGTCCGTGCCGGGGCAGTAGTTCTCGGCGCGACGGAAGCGCGCATTCCTGACGGTCGACTGTGCGGCGTGCGGACGTACGCCGCGTGCTGCCGAGCCGTTCGCCACCACGCTTTCCACGGCCTTCTTCCCGGTCTGACCCGGAGCGGCCGTGAGGGTGGCACCCCGTTGCGGGGTGCCACCCTCAGCTCGTTTGCGCCTGCTGGCACGACGCCCGCGACACGCCGTATCCGCTGGTGGATCTGCGGCGTTGCAACCTCGACACCGCGCGAACTGGGGCTCCGCCCCAGACCCCGTACGCCCTTCGGGCGTTGTCCTCAATCTCCCCCAGACTTCGTCCGGGGGGGACCCCCAACGGGCTCCAATGGAGCCCCTCCGGCGATTGAGGAGCCGGGTCCGGGGCGGAGCCCCGGGGCGGCCGCCGCCGCGTTGAGCTCGTCCAGCATCTGCTTCGTAAAGCCGAACCAGAACGTCGCGATGAAGCCCATCGCGTAGCCGACCAGCAGGCCGCCCGCGTAGACGGCGATCGTCTCGCCCAGGCCCCTGTTGCCGTTGAGGAGCGGGAACAGGGCCCAGCCCGAAGGGCCGATGGCCGTGGAACCGACCTTGTCGCCCAGTATGTTGAACAGGCCTACGAAGCCGCCGCCGAATGCTCCGCCGACGCAGGCCGTGACGAACGGGCGGCCCAGCGGGAGCGAGACGCCGTAGATCAGCGGTTCGCCCACGCCCAGGAAACCGGCCGGGAGCGCGGACTTGATGGTGTTGCGGATCGAGGTGTTGCGGGGGAGCCGCAGATAGACCGCGGCCGCCGCGCCGACCTGGCCCGCGCCCGCCATCGCGAGGATCGGCAGCAGGACCGTGAATCCCTGCTGCTCGATCAGCGTGGTGTGGATCGGGATGAGCGCCTGATGCAGGCCGAGCATGACCAGCGGGAGGAAGAGGCCGCCGAGTACGAAGCCCGCGCCCGCGCCGCCGTTGGCCAGCAGCCAGGTGGCGAAGTCGCCGATCGCGGCGGAGATCTCGCCGGCGACGAACATCAGGCCGAAGATGGTGACCAGGCCGGAGACGAGGACCGTGAGGGTCGGGGTGAGAAGGACGTCCAGGGACTGAGGCACCCAGCGACGGCAGCACTTCTCGACGTACACAGCGAGCACCGCCGCGCCCAGCGCGCCGAGCACGCCGCCCTGGCCCGGGGAGAGTTTCTGGCCGAAGGCCTCGATGTTCGCGACGCCCGGGAAGACGATGATCGCGGCTACCGCGCCGCCCAGGATCGGCGTACCGCCGAACTCCTTCGCCGTGTTGTAGCCGACGAAGACCGCGATCAGCGACATGAACCCGGACGCCATCGCGGCGAGCGCGGGCACCACGGCCGGCAGCAGGCCGAGGTTGGTCAGCAGCCCGCCCAGACCGGCGATGATGCCGCAGCCGATGAGGGCCGGGATCAGCGGCACGAAGATGTTCGCGATACGGCGCAGTAAGAGCTTGAAGGGCGTTGAGTTCTTCGCCTTCCGGGCCGCCTTGATGGCGGCGCCCTGGGCGGCCAGGTCCTCGGCGGTCCCGGGGGCGGTCCCGGGGGTGGTCCTGGAGCCGGTCCCGGGGGCGGTCCTGAGGGCCGCCACCAGCGCCTCGAACTCGGGGGTGACCCGGGCGACTGTGCCCGGGCCCAGCACGATCTGGTACGTGTCGTCATCGACCACGCCCATGACGGCCGGGAGGGCCTTGAGGGCCTCGTCCTGTACGAGGGAACGGTCGTGCAGGCCGAGGCGGAGGCGGGTCATGCAGTGGGCGACTGAGGAGATGTTCCCGGCGCCGCCGACGAGGGGAAGGATCGCGGCGGCGGTTGCGCCGTTCTTGTCTGTGGAGTCTGTTGCCATGGGTGGGGGGTGCCTTGCTGTGGGGGAGGTTCAGTGCGTACGGGCTGATTGCAGCGCCGCGCGGAGGTGGCCGTGAGACTTGGCGAGGAGGTCGGCCGCCGTGGGGCCGTCGACCGAGCCGAGGATGGTCAGGATCGCGTTCTTCACCTCGCCGTCGGTGGCGGCGAGCGCGGCTTCGATCTCCTCGTCCGACGCGTCGGTGGCGAGCCCGACGATCCGCCGCGAGCGGGCGCGCAGCTTCTCGTTGGAGGCGCGGACGTCCACCATCAGGTTTCCGTACGTCTTGCCGAGCCGGATCATCGTGATCGTCGAGATCATGTTGAGAACCAGCTTCTGCGCCGTACCAGCCTTCAACCTCGTCGATCCGGTGAGCAGTTCGGGTCCGACGACGACCTCGATGCCATGGTCGGCGGCCGCCGCGAGCGCGCTGTCCGCGTTGCAGGACAGCCCGATGGTGAGCGCGCCGCGGGCGCGGGCGTGCTCGACCGCGCCTATGGCGTACGGCGTGCGGCCCGACGCGGAGATCCCGACCACCGTGTCGTCCGCGGTCAGTTCCAGTGCGTCCAGGCCGGCGGCGGCCAGCTCCTTGCTGTCCTCCGCGCCCTCGACCGCCTTGACCACGGCGGAGGGGCCGCCCGCGATCAGGCCCACGACCTCGTCCGGATCGGTGTTGAAGGTGGGCGGGCATTCGCTCGCGTCCAGTACGCCGAGCCGCCCCGCCGTGCCCGCGCCCGCGTAGATCAGCCGGCCGCCGCGGGACATCCGCTCGGCGGTGCCGTCGATGGCGGCGGCGATCCGCGGAAGCTGCGCGGCGACGGCGGCGGGGACGGTCTCGTCCTCGCCATTCATGATCCGGGCGATCTCGAGGGTGGGAAACTGGTCGATCTCGGCGAGCTCGGGCCGGAACGCCTCGGTGGTGAGGGTGGCCAGCTGAGCGCGCAGCTTGGTGTAGTCCTGGGTAGAGGTCATGAAAAGCGGCTCTGCTTTCTCGGTCCGTGGGGGGCTTAGCGGATGCGGGGGCTGTGCCGGTGGGCGAGGGCCTCGTACGAAGCGGCGAGGGCAGGGGCCGCCGTCTCGTACGTACGCTGCGCGATGCCTATGAACAGGCAGTCGACGACGAGGAGTTGGCTGGTACGGGACGACATCGCGGCCGGGCGCAGCTCGCTCTCCCGCGCGGTGGAGGTGGTCAGCACATGGTCGGCGTACTGCGACACCGGCGCGTCCGGGCGGCCGGTGATCGCCACCGTCGTCGCGCCCCGGTCGAAGGCGACGCGCAGCGGCTCGATCGCGTCTCCCGTCGAGCCGGAGTGGGTTATGGCGATGGCCACGTCGCCGGAGCGGAGCTGCACGGCATTGGTGACGGCGAGGTGGGGGTCGGCATGGGCGTGCGCGATCAGGCCGATGCGCAGCAGCTTCTGGGCGAGGTCCATGCCGACGAGACAGGACGCGCCGACGCCGTAGATGTCGATGCGGCGGGCGGTCGATGCCGCGGCGACGGCCGCGCCCAGTTGTACGGTGTCGAGCCCCGCGGCCGTGTCGGCGAGGGTCTGCTGCTCGTCGTACGCGAGCTTGGCGACCACGTCCGCGATGGGGTCGTCGACGGCGATGTCGGCGGTGACGGCGGGGGCCCGGCCGGACTGCTGGTGGGCGGCGAGCCCGGCGAGCGCGAGGCGCAGGTCGCGGTAGCCGGGGTAGCCGAGGAGGCGGGCGGTGCGGACCACGGTGGCCTCGCTGGTGCCGGTGAGTTCGGCGAGACCGGTGACCGTGAGGGCCGCGCAGCCAGCTGGATCGTTGGCGACGGCTTCGGCGACCCGCTGCATGGAGCGGGTCATGGACGGCGCGAGGGTGCGCACCTTGGCTGCGAGGGCGGCGGGGGCGGGTGGGGCGGCGACGCTGAAAATTTCCTTCACTGGATTGGTCACTCTTGAAAGATATTTTCGCCCTTTGTTCATCGTCAACCCCTGCGGTTCCGGCTGTGGCGCATGGGGTGACAATTGCTCCATGGACGACGCGAACCCCCTGGAGCAGGCGCTGCATGCGGCGCGCGCCCTGGTCCTCGCCGATCTGGCCGCTCGCGATGTGGCCGACGCCGGGGTCGTGTCGCTGGTCGAGGAGGCCGTGACGCACCGCCGCTGGTGGGTCGAGCAGTGGCCGGAGGGCGTCGAGTACATCGCGGGCCTGGTCGCCCAGGACGTCCAGGACGCGCTGCTGGAGCGGTACGGCCGGTGGCCGCTGTGCCCGGTCTGCGACGTCGGCGACCCGCACGCCCTGGACGTCGAACCGGAGCTGGGCCCGGACCCGCACTGGGTCTGTTCGAAGGCGGGCGTCGTGGTGGCCCCGGTAGGCGGCCTTTCGTGACTGTCTACATCGACCCGCCGACCTGGCCGGGCCATGGCCGGATGTGGTCGCACCTGGTCAGCGATGTCTCGTACGAGGAACTGCACGCGTTCGCGGCGTCAATAGGCTGCCCGCCGCGCGCCTTCGAGCGGGACCACTACGACGTGCCGTCGCACCGGTACGGGGACGCGGTGACGGCGGGCGCGGTGCAGGTGTCGAGCCGCAAGGTGGTCGAGCTGCTGACGAAGGCGGGGCTGCGCAGACGCAAGGGGCGTTCGGCGTAAGGGCGGGTTCGGCCCGCCGGTCCGGGCCCGGTCAGACCCGCTCGGCGCGAGCCGTCGGCTTCCGTCCGCCCGACGCCGACGACGTCACCACGCGCGAACTGCCGTGCAGCCGCAGCGACACCGGGACCAGACCGATCGCCACGACCGTTATCGCGGCGCCCGCCCAGGCCGTCGAGGCGAAGCCGAACCCCGCGTCGATCACCGTGCCGCCGAGCCAGGGGCCGCCCGTGTTGCCCAGATTGAAGGCGGCGGTGGTGGTCGCGCCCGCGAGGGTGGGGGCGGCGGCGGCCACGTTGAACATCCGGGCGTTGAGGGCCGGGGCCGTGTAGAAGGCCGAGACGCCCAGCAGGAAGGAGAGGGCGATCGTGACGGCGGGTTCTGTTGCGAAGAGCGCGAGGGCGGCCAGGAAGAGCGTCGAGGCGGTGATGCCGCTGAGCAGCACGCCGAAGAGGTGCGCGTCCGCGACCCGGCCGCCGATGGCCGTACCGACGAGCGCGCCGATCCCGAAGAGCGCGAGCACGGTCGGTACCCAGGCCGCGTCGAGTCCGGACACGTCCGTGAGCAGCGGCGCGAGATACGAGAACGCACAGAAGACGCCGCCCGCCGCAAGCGCGGTGATCGCGATGGAGAGCCAGACCTGCCGGTCGCGGTAGATCGACAGCTCGCGCCTCAGCTGCGGCTTCTCGGCGGGGTGCGGGATGCGGGGGATGAGGGTGACCACACCGGCGAGGGCGACCGCGGAGGCGGCTGCGACGGCCCAGAAGGCCGATCGCCAGCCCAGGTGCTCGCCCAGGAACGCTCCCGCGGGCACGCCGAGGACGTTCGCGATGGAGAGCCCGCCAATCATGACGGCCATCGCGCGGGCGCGGGCGTTGAAGGGCACCATCGCGATGGCGACGGAGGCCCCGACGGCCCAGAAGCCCGCACAGGCGACCGCGCTGACGACACGGGACGCGAAGAGGATCTCGTACGTCGGCGCCAGTGCGCCGGCGATCTGCCCGAGCCCGAAGAGCGAGATCAGGGCGATGAGGGTGGTCTTGCGGGGGAGGCGGAGGGTGGCCACGGCGAGGAGGGGCGCGCCGATGACCATGCCGATCGCGAAGGCGGAGATGAGGAGGCCGGCCCGGGGGATGGAGACGTTCATGTCGTCGGCGATGGGCGGGAGGAGGCCCGAAAGCATGAACTCGCTGGTGCCGAGGGCGAAGACGGAGAGGCCGAGGATGTATACGGCCAGGGGCATGCGGGAACGGCGCTCGACGGACTCAGGCATGACATGGCCAACACGCCGGTTGGCCGTCACATTCCCGCGGGCGCGTGCGGGCTGCATTCCCGGGCGGGGCGTATCGGTGAAGTCGCGACCCTGGGGAACGGGCCGTGCCGCGTGCCTTTGCTGTGCGCATTGTTCGCGGACACGGCCACCCCCCGGATCACTGTGCTGAGGTGACTGCCGCAGCCCGGTCAGCGTGTGAGCGACTCCAGTTCCAGCGACAGGTTCTGTCGGGCAGCGGACTCCCATTCCCGTTCCCCGTACGGCGTATGGAACAGCTGTGGCAGGTCGAGCAGTTGGCGCAGCACCGCCGCGCGGCCCTCGCGGAAGGCCTCGTCCGGGACGAAGCCGTACTCCTTCCGTACCGCCGCCGTGTACGCCGCATACCGCTCCGGGCCCGACGCCAGGATCGCCAGATCGGCGTCGCAGAGGACCTGGCCGTTGGCGTCGGCCGGATCGGGCGCGTGGGTGGTCGTCAGGCGGACCAGGCGGGCGACTTCCGCGGTACGCGCGGGGGACAGGCCCGCCTCGGGGAGGGCGCGTTCGGCCAGGCGGGCGGAGCGTTCCTCGTTTTCCGAGCGGTCGGGGAGGTAGACCGCGTCGTGGAACCAGGCCGCCAGGCGGACCAGGTCCGGGGCGGTGGCGTACTCCTCCAGTACGTCGATGTGGCTCAGGACCGCCGCCAGGTGGTCGACCGTGTGGTAGCGACGCTGCGGCTCCGACCAGCGCACCAGCAGATTCTCGGCGTAGGGCAGCGGGTCCGGACTGCTCGCGCCGTCGCGGGCGGCGAGCAGCGTCTGGGCCCAGCGGGCGCGCAGGTCCACGGAGTCGTCGGTCATGCGGCTGACTTTATGAGGTGCTCCGAGCAGAGGGGGCAGGAGGGGCGGGCGGGCTCGTACTGATGCCTTCGCGGAGCATGCGCATTAGGCTGACTATTGGACTAGACCTGTAAGGGCCTGGAGTCGTCTTCCTGAAGGAATGGGGTCACATGAGTAACCGTGCAGTCCTGGAGGTGATTGCCCTCGACGCGGAGGACGCGGTCGCGGCCCAGTCCGGAGGGGCGGACCGACTCGAGCTGGTCACCGACATGGCGGCGGACGGGCTGACGCCCTCGAGGGGGACGTTCGCCCGGATCCGGGCGGCCGTCGGCATCCCGCTGCGCGTGATGCTGCGCCTGTCCGACGGGTTCGCGGCGGGGGAGCCGGACGACGTCGACGCGCTGGTGCGGGCGGCGGGGGAGCTGCGGGCGGAGGGCGCGGACGAGTTCGTACTCGGGTTCCTGGACGCGGACGGGAACCCGGATCTGGTGACTGTGGAACGGGTCGTGGCGGCGCTCGGGGGATGCCGGTGGACGTTCCACCGGGCGATCGACCGGGCGGCGGACCGCGATGCGCTGCGCAAGGAGCTCGCGGACCTGCCGGGCCTGGACACATATCTGACCGCCGGTTCCCCGCAGGGTGTGGACGACGGCCTGCCCACGCTGCTGGCCGAGGCGGCGCGGCGGGACGAGCCCGGCTACGGCCCGCGGATTCTGGTGGGGGGCGGCCTCCGCCTCGACCACCTGCCCGTGCTCCGGGCTGCGGGCATCGACGGGTTCCACATCGGCGGGGCGGCCCGGCCGGGCGGCTGGGACGGCCCGGTGGACCCGGCGGCGGTGGCGGAATGGCGCGAGGCACTCGCCTGACGCGGCTGGTTCTCAGGCGGTGGGTTCGCCGGAGGAGCCGACGGCCGGGAAACCCTGTGCCGGAAACCTGAAGTCGGGTGTCGTCTCCGGTACCGGCCAGGTGCCGGGCACGACACTCGCGCGGCGCCCAACAGCACGCAGCGGCCGGCCCGCACAGCCCCGCCGCCCGCCGGCACGAGCCGCCCTACCGGCCCAGTTGGGTGGGCAGCGGGGCGGCGTGCAGCAGGGTCAGTCCTGACACGGCTCGGGTGAGGGCGACATACAGCCGGCGCAGACCGGTCCGCTCGTCGGGCTCGCCGTCGACGACCGCGGCGGGCTCGTCCAGTACTACGTAGTCGTACTCCAGGCCCTTGGCGAGCGACGCCGGGACCAGGGTGAGGCGGGACTCGGCCGTTGTTTCCTCGCCGGGGGAGAGATACGAGTGGCCCGCCGACGTCAGGGCCTCGGCCAGCGACGGGATGCGGGCGTCCGCCGCGATCAGGCCGATGGAGCCCTCGTTGTCCAGTGACTCGGCGCACGCGGCGACGACCGCAGCGTTCAGGTCCGTGGCCTCGACCTCGCGGACCGACAGCGAGCCCGGCGACTCGCGGACCGACTTCACCTCCGCCAGGCCCGGTGACATGTGCGGCAGCAGCCGCGACGCATACGCGATCACCTCGCGGGGGACTCGGAAGCCGGCTGTGAGCTCCTCAACCGTCGCGTCCTGCTTGCCCAGGTGGGACAGGGCCTCCGCCCAACTCGCCGTCGCCCACGGGGTCGTGCCCTGCGCCAGGTCGCCCAGGACCGTCGCCGAGCCAGTCGTGCAGCGGCGGCCCACCGCGCGGTACTGCATCGGGGACAGGTCCTGCGCCTCGTCGAGTACGACATGGCCCAGCGAGTGCGTGCGCTGCACCAGATCGTTCGCCTCGTCGATCAACACCGCGTCCGCCAGGGACCACTTGGCCGACCGGACACCGCGCGCCGGCTTCGTCCACAGGATCGTCTTCTGCTCGTCCGGGCTCAGGACGCCCTCGACATGTGTGGCGAGGAAGTCGGGGTCGGAGAGCAGGCGGAGCACCAGCTTCGCCGGGTCCACCGGTGGCCAGATGGCCTTCACCGCCGCCTTCACCGCGGGATTGCGCGCCACCGCGTCCTGCACCCTGTCGTCCGGCGCCTCGCCCGCCTGTTCCATCCGGACCAGCACCGAGTGCGCGATACGTTGCGGAAGTGCGTCGCGGGCCGCGCCGTAGCGGATGTCACGGTCGAGCAACTCCCGTGCGATCTCTTCGAGTTCGTACGCCGGAACCCGCCAGCGCCGCGAACCCCGCACCACCATCAGCGGCTCCGTAGGCATCGTCACATGCGAACGCAGCGCCCGCCGCAGCACTTCCGCCATGCGCGCGTCGCCCTTGACGACCGCCGCCGAGGCCTCGTCCGCGCCCTGGATCTCCACATGCGCCACCAGGTCGTCGACCGTGGCCTGCTTCACCTCCAACTCGCCCAGCGCGGGCAGCACTTGCTCGATGTAGTGCAGGAAGGACTTGTTCGGGCCGATGACCAGCGTGCCCGTCCTGGCCAGCCGCTCCCGGTGCGCGTACAGCAGATACGCGACCCGGTGCAGGCCCACCGCCGTCTTTCCGGTGCCCGGGCCGCCCTGCACGCACACCGTCCCGGACAGGCCCGACCGTACGATCCCGTCCTGCTCCGGCTGGATGGTGGCGACGATGTCCCGCATCGGGCCCACGCGCGGGCGCTCGATCTCCGCCTGGAGCAGCTTGCTGGTCCGGTTCTGCTCCGCGGGGTCGGTCAGATGCTCGTCCTCGTACGCCGTGAGGTCGCCGCCCGTGTAGCCGAAGCGCCGGCGCAGACCGACGTCCAGCGGGTCCTTCCTGGATGCCCGGTAGAACGGCTGCGAGACGGGTGCGCGCCAGTCGATGACCATTGGGTCGCCGTCCGCGTCATGGACGTGCCGACGGCCGATGTAGAAGCGCTGCCCCTCCTGGGTGGAGTGCAGATAGTCGAGGCGGCCGAAGAAGAGCGGGGTGTGGGAGAGGTCGGCCAGCGCATTGATGCGCCCCTCGATCTGCGCCTGCAGGACGGCGGCGTTGACCCAGTTCGCCGTGACGTCGCGGATGTCGAGGGCCTGGACGTCCTCGCGCATCGCGCGGAGCGCGGCACGCGAGGCGGTGAGATGGGCACGCTCACGCGCGAGCGGGTCTGCGAGCGGGTCTGCGAGCGGGTCTGCGAGCGGGTCTGCGAGCGAGTCAGGGACGGGTTGGGCGGGGTCTGGGGCGTGCGCGGGCACGGGTTGCCTCCGGGCGGATGCTGCGTGGATCACGACATGGCGGACCGGCCGGTTTCCGTCCGGACGGCGGCGCTCCTCGGGGGAGGCGGGCAAGAGCGGCGAGTCTAGTCAGCGGGCCGGTCGCGGGCGAATGAGTTTTACGGCGGCCCCGCCCCCCGCGTTCTCCCCGTAGGGGACGGCCTATGCCTGGAGTCGTACGCGGGCCGCTGCCAGGTTCAGTCCGCAGATCGATCCGCAGGCCCGAGTTCCATCCCAAGGCTGAAAGCGCCGGACGGGAAGTGGTTGTCGCCGGGGATGTCGTCGGCCACGGCATCCACGCCGCAGCCACCATGGGCCGACTGCGG
>NZ_JBSFMS010000110.1:0-23976 GCF_053599675.1 Streptomyces sp. NPDC000880
GGTTTCACCCCACCCCGCCCCTCCCCCCCCCCGGGACTCCGCCCCCCCGCACCCCGAACGCCCCCACCCCCCACCGGGGGTTGGGGGCGTCTCCTCAAACGCCGGACGGGCTGAAACTCGGCCCCTCCGGCAACTCAGGACCGCGCGGCCGGGCGCGCCCAGCCCGGCAAGGGTGAGCCCGGGGCGAGGTCAGGCGGCGAGCAGCGCCTCGATCGCGGCGACGACCTCCGCGGCCTCGGGCTCCGTGGTCGGCCGGATCCGGGCCACGACCCGGCCGTCCTTGCCGATGAGGAACTTCTCGAAGTTCCACTGGATGTCGCCCGCCTCGCCGTCGGCGTCCGCGACCTTCGTCAGCTCCGCGTACAGCGGGTGCCGGTCGGCCCCGTTCACATCCGTCTTCTCCAGCATCGGGAAGGTCACTCCGTACGTCGCAGAGCAGAAGGACTGGATCTCCTCCGCGCTGCCCGGCTCCTGGCCCGCGAACTGGTTGCACGGCACGCCCAGGACGCTGAACCCCTGGTCGCCGTACTGCTTCTGCAGCCGCTCCAGACCGGCGTACTGCGGGGTCAGCCCGCACTTGGAGGCGACGTTCACCAGCAGGACGGCCTTGCCCTGGTAGTCGGTGAGCGAGGTGGCCTCACCGGTGAGCGTGCGCAACGGGATGTCGTACAGGGTCATGGAAATCTCCTCAGGGGCAGGCAATCGACGTTCAATGTGAACTCCAGGGACGGAAGAGACCTTCCTGTACGACCGATACGAGAAGATTGCCCTCACGGTCGTAGATGCGGCCGCGGGCCAGTCCCCGGCCGCCCGTCGCGATCGGCGACTCCTGGTCGTACAGGAACCATTCGTCCGCGCGGAAGGGCCGGTGGAACCACATCGCGTGGTCCAGCGAGGCCATGTCGAAGCCGCGCCTGCCCCACAGCGGCTCCACCGGGATGCGGACGGCGTCGAGGAGCGTCATGTCGCTCGCGTATGTCAGCGCGCAGGTGTGCACCAGCGGGTCGTCGCCGAGGGGCCCGACCGCGCGCATCCACACCGCGCTGCGCGGGTCCGCCTCCTTGATCTCCTCCGGCGTCCAGCGCAGCCGCTCGGCATAGCGGATGTCGAAGGGCTGGCGGCGAGCCATCCGCTCCAGCGCCTCGGGCAGCGCGCCCAGATGCTCACGGATCTCCGTGGTGACCGTGGGGAGGGTCTCGGGATCCGGGAAGTCGAGACGCGGGGGCAGCTGGTGCTCGATGCTGCCCTCCTCCGGCCGGTGGAAGGAGGCCGTGAGATTGAAGATCGTCTTGCCCTGCTGTACCGCCGTGACCCGGCGGGTGGTGAACGACCGGCCGTCCCGCACTCGCTCGACCTGGTAGACGATCGGCACTCCGGGAATGCCCGGGCGCAGGAAGTACGCGTGCAGCGAGTGGACCGGGCGCTCGCCGTCGGTGGTGCGGCCGGCCGCGACCAGCGCCTGGCCCGCCACCTGCCCGCCGAAGACCCGTTGCAGGGACTCCTCCGGGCTGCGCCCGCGGAAGATATTGACCTCGATCTGCTCCAGGTCGAGCAGATCGACCAGGCGCTCGGCCGGGTTCGTCATCGGGTGTTCTCCTGTGTTCCCAGTGTCAGAGCCGGCCGACGTCGGTGACGCGCACGACGGCCCGGCCTTCCTCGTCGGAGGCCGCCAGATCGACCTCCGCGCTGATACCCCAGTCATGGTCGTCGTTCGGGTCGGCGAAGATCTGCCGGACGCGCCACAGTCCGTGCTTCGCGTCCTCCTCGATCAGCAGCAGCTTCGGGCCCCGCGCGTCGGGACCGGTGCCCAGGTCCTCGTACTCGTCCCAGTACTTGTCCATCGCCTCGCCCCAGGCCTCCGCGTCCCAGCCGGATTCGGCGTCAAGCTCCCCGAGCGCGCCGACCTGGTCCAGCGCGGCCAGCTCGACCCGGCGGAACATGGCGTTGCGCACGAGCACCCGGAAGGCGCGGGCATTGGCCGTGACCGGCTTGACCTGGTCGGCCTTCTCCTGGGCCTGCTCGGCGGTCTCGATCTCCGGGTTGGCCAGCTGCTCCCACTCGTCCAGCAGGCTGGAGTCGACCTGCCGCACCATCTCGCCGAGCCAGGCGATCAGGTCCTCGAGATCCTCGGACTTCAGATCGTCCGGGATGGTGTGCTCCAGTGCCTTGTACGCATTGGCGAGGTAGCGCAGCACGATGCCCTCGGTGCGGGCGAGCTCGTAGTGGGAGGTGAACTCCGTGAAGGACAGGGCCCGTTCGTACATGTCACGGATGACCGACTTCGGCGAGACCGGGTGGTCGCCGACCCAGGGGTGGCTCTTGCGGTAGAGGTTGTACGCGTGCCACAGCAGCTCTTCCAGCGGCTTGGGGTACGAAACCTCCTGGAGCCGCTCCATCCGCTCTTCGTACTCGATGCCGTCCGCCTTCATCGCGCCGACGGCCTCGCCGCGCGCCTTGTTCTGCTGGGCGGCGAGGATCTGGCGCGGATCGTCCAGTGTCGACTCGACGACCGACACCATGTCCAGGGCGTACGAAGGCGATTCGGGGTCGAGCAGCTCGAAGGAGGCCAGCGCGAAGGTGGACAGCGGCTGGTTGAGCGCGAAGTCCTGCTGGAGATCGACGGTCAGCCGGACGATGCGGCCCTCCGCGTCCGGCTCGTCCAGCCGCTCGACGACGCCGCCGTCGAGGAGTGAGCGGTAGATGGCGATCGCCCGGCGGATGTGGCGGAGCTGGTTCTTGCGCGGCTCGTGGTTGTCCTCCAGGAGCCGGCGCATCGCGTCGAAGGCGTTGCCCGGCCGGGCGATGACCGACAGCAGCATGGTGTGCGTGACCCGGAAGCGGGAGGTCAGCGGCTCGGGATCGGAATCGATGAGCTTCTCGAAGGTGGTGTCCGACCAGGCGACGAAGCCCTCGGGTGCCTTCTTGCGGACGACCTTGCGGCGCTTCTTCGGGTCGTCGCCCGCCTTGGTGAGGGCCTTCTCGTTCTCGATGACATGCTCTGGCGCCTGGGCGGCGACCAGACCGGCCGTGTCGAAGCCGGCCCGTCCCGCGCGGCCGGCGATCTGGTGGAACTCACGGGCGCGCAGGGTGCGTACACGATTGCCGTCGTACTTGGTGAGCGCGGTGAACAGCACTGTGCGGATGGGGACGTTGACGCCGACGCCGAGGGTGTCCGTACCGCAGATGACCTTCAACAGGCCTGCCTGGGCAAGCTTTTCGACCAGCCGCCGGTATTTGGGGAGCATGCCGGCGTGGTGGACGCCGATCCCGTGACGTACGTAACGGGACAGGTTGCGGCCGAACTTGGTGGTGAAGCGGAAGCTCCCGATCAGCTCGGCGATCTGGTCCTTCTCCTCGCGCGAGCACATATTGATGCTCATCAGCGACTGGGCCCGCTCCACGGCCGCCGCCTGCGTGAAGTGCACGATGTAGACGGGCGCCTGCTTGGTCTCGAGCAGTTCGGTCAGGGTCTCCGTGATCGGGGTGCGCCGGTACTCGTACGAGAGCGGGACCGGGCGGGTCGCGGAGCGGACGACGGAGGTGGGACGGCCGGTGCGGCGGGTCAGATCCGCCTCGAAGCGGGAGACGTCGCCAAGGGTCGCCGACATCAGGATGAACTGCGCCTGCGGCAGTTCGAGGAGCGGGATCTGCCAGGCCCAGCCGCGGTCCGGCTCGGCGTAGAAGTGGAACTCGTCCATCACGACCTGGCCGATGTCGGCGTCCTTGCCGTCGCGCAGGGCGATGGAGGCGAGCACCTCGGCGGTGCAGCAGATGACCGGGGCGTCGGCGTTGACGGACGCGTCGCCCGTCAGCATGCCGACGTTCTCGGTGCCGAAGAGCTTGCAGAGGTCGAAGAACTTCTCGGAGACCAGCGCCTTGATCGGCGCGGTGTAGAAGGTGACCTTGTCCTGCGCCAGAGCCGTGAAGTGCGCGCCCGCGGCGACGAGGCTCTTACCGGAGCCGGTGGGGGTCGAAAGGATCACATTCGCCCCGGAAACCACCTCGATCAGCGCCTCCTCCTGAGCCGGGTAGAGCGTGATGCCCTGGCCTTCGGCCCATGACGAGAAGGCTTCGAAGAGGGCATCTGGGTCGGCATCCGGCGGCAGCTGATCGATAAGGGTCACGCCCCCCATCTTGCCTGCCTTCACCCCCGATCAGGGAACCGGACGGCGACGACAAGATCACGGGCGATACGCTGCCCTGTCAACTGGGCTTCACCACAAGAGCAAATGGGGCGGGAACGCACATGATGGGACCGGCGCACTCTCTGTCCGGGGCGGCTGCCTGGCTGGGGGTGGGCGCGGCGACCGCTGCCGCCGGCCACCCGATGCCGTGGCCGGTCCTCGTCGTCGGAGCGCTGATCTGCGCGGGCGCGGCGCTCGCGCCGGACCTCGACCACAAGGCAGCGACGATATCGCGGGCCTTCGGGCCCATCTCGCGCGGAATGTGCGAGGTCGTCGACAAACTGTCGTACGCGGTCTACAAAGCGACGAAGAAACAGGGCGACAAGCGCAGGACCGGCGGCCACCGCACGCTCACCCACTCCTGGCTTTGGGCAGTTGCGATCGGCGCCGGCACCTCCGCGCTGGCGATCAGCGGCGGCCGCTGGGCGGTCCTCGCGATCCTCTTCATCCACCTGGTGCTCGCGGTCGAGGGCCTGCTGTGGCGGGCGGCGCGGGTCTCCAGCGATGTACTGGTTTGGCTGCTCGGCGCGACGAGCGCGTGGATCCTGGCTGACGTCCTCGACAAGCCGGGCAACGGCGCGGACTGGCTGTTCACCGCCCCCGGCCAGGAGTATCTGTGGCTGGGACTGCCGATCGTGCTGGGTGCGCTGGCGCACGACATCGGCGACGCGCTGACGGTCTCGGGCTGCCCGATACTGTGGCCGATTCCGGTGGGGCGCAGGCGCTGGTACCCGGTTGGGCCGCCCAAGGCGCTGCGGTTCAGGGCGGGCAGCTGGGTGGAGCTGAAGGTGCTGATGCCGGTGTTCATGCTGCTCGGGGGAGTGGGCGGAGCGGCGGCCCTCGGGTACCTCTGAGGGGCCGCCGCGCCCTCACCCGTGCAGGAGCCGCCTCCGCCCGACTCACGCCGGAGCCGCCTGCGCCTCACCCGTGCCAGGACCGCCACAGCGCCGCGTACGCGCCCTCGGCCGCCACCAGTTCGTCGTGGCTGCCCAGTTCGCTGATCCGGCCCTCCTCCACCACCGCGATCACATCCGCGTCGTGCGCCGTGTGCAGGCGGTGGGCGATGGCCACCACCGTGCGGCCGTCCAGGACCCGGGAGAGTGAGCGCTCCAGATGGCGGGCCGCGCGCGGGTCGAGCAGCGAGGTCGCCTCGTCCAGGACCAGCGTGTGCGGGTCCGCGAGGACCAGCCGGGCCAGGGCGATCTGCTGGGCCTGGGCCGGGGTGAGGGCGAGGCCGCCCGAGCCGACCTCGGTGTCCAGGCCGTCGTCCAGCGCCCGCGACCAGCTGTCCGCGTCGACCGCTCCGAGCGCGGCCCACAACTCGGCGTCCGACGCGCCTGTACGGGCCAGCAGCAGGTTGTCGCGCAGGCAGCCCACGAACACGTGGTGCTCCTGGTTTACCAGCGCCACATGCTCACGGACCCGCTCGGCGGGCATCTCGGCCAGCTCCGCGCCACCGAGCGTGATCCGTCCCGCGCGCGGTGCGTAGATGCCAGCGAGCAGCCGCCCGAGGGTGGACTTGCCGGCGCCGGAAGGACCGACCAGGGCCAGCCGGGTGCCCGGTTCGACGTTCAGCGTCACCCGGTGCAGCACGTCGACGCCCTCGCGGTAGCCGAAGTGCACCGAGTCGGCGCGAACCTTGCGGCCATCCGGCACCACGCCCGCGTCGCCGGCGTCCGGCTCGATGTCGCGTACGCCGACCAGCCGGGCGATGGACACCTGGGCGACCTGGAGCTCGTCGTACCAGCGCAGGATCAGGTTGACCGGGTCGACCAGCATCTGTGCGAGCAGGGCGCCCGTCGTCAGCTGCCCGACGCTGATCCAGCCCCGCAGCACGAAGACGCCGCCGATCAGCAGCACCGAGCAGAGGATCGTCACATGCGTCACGTTGATGACGGGGAAGAGCACCGACCGCAGATAGAGCGTGTAACGCTCCCACGCGGTCCACTCCTTGATCCGCTGCTCGGACAGCGCCACCCGGCGTCCGCCGAGGCGGTGCGCCTCCACCGTCCGCCCGGCGTCCACGGTCTCGGCCAGCATGGCAGCGACCGCCGCGTACCCGGCGGCCTCCGAGCGGTACGCGGAGGGCGCCCGCCTGAAGTACCAGCGGCAGCCGATCACCAGCACCGGGACGGCGACGAGCACCGCGAGCGCCAGTGGCGGCGCGGTCACCGTGAGCGCGCCGATCAGCAGAGCAGCCCACACCACGCCGATCGCCAGCTGCGGCACGGCCTCGCGCATCGCGTTGGCCAGCCGGTCAATGTCGGTGGTGATACGGGAGAGCAGATCACCCGTACCGGCCCGCTCAAGCACACCGGGCGGCAGCCCGACCGACCGCACGAGGAAGTCCTCGCGCAGGTCGGCCAGCATCTCCTCGCCGAGCATCGCACCGCGCAGCCGCATCAGCCGCACGAACACGGTCTGCACGACCAACGCGAGCGCGAACAGCGCGGCGGTGCGCTCCAGATGGAGCTCGCGCGCCCCGTCCGCCAGGTCCTCGACGAGTCCGCCGAGCAGATACGGGCCGACCATCGAGGCGATCACCGCGACGGCGTTGACGGAGACGAGAAGCACGAAGGCCCTGCGGTGCCGCCGCAGCAGTTCGCTGACGTACGCCCGCACGGTCGCCGGGGTGCCAACGGGCAGGGTCGCCGCCGTCTCCGGGGCCGCCGGGTCGTACGCCGGTGGCGCCACGCCGATCATGCCGTCTCCTCGATCTCTTCCAGTGCTTTCAGCTCGTCGATGGCATCGATGCCACCGAGCTGCTCTTCCTCGGTCTCGCGGGTGACGACCGCGCGGTATTCGGCGTTGCTGTGCAGCAGTTCGCGGTGCACGCCGACCGCCGCCACCTCGCCGTCGTGCACGAACACCACCCGGTCCGCGCGGTCGAGCAGCAGCGGTGAGGAGGCGAACACGACCGTGGTGCGGCCGGCCCGCAGCTCCCTGACGCCCTGCGCGATCCGTGCCTCCGTGTGCGAGTCCACGGCCGACGTGGGCTCGTCCAGCACCAGCACCTCGCGATCGGTGACCAACGAACGGGCCAGCGCGAGCCGCTGGCGCTGCCCGCCGGACAGCGAGCGGCCGCGCTCGGTGATCCGCGTCCGCATTGGGTCGCCCGAGTCCTCCGTCGACGCCTGCGCGAGCGAGTCCAGTACGTCACCGCACTGCGCGGCCCGCAGCGCCGCCTCGGCACTCACCTCGCCCGAGCCCGGCACGTCCAGCAGCTCCCACAGCGTCCCGGAGAGCAGCACCGGGTCCTTGTCCTGTACGAGGACGCAGGTCCGCGCTCCCTCGAGCGGCAGGTCGTCCAGCGCCACCCCGCCCAGCAGGACGGAGGGGCTCTTCTCCTCCTCGGCGGCATGACCGCCAAGCCGCTCGGCGAGCAGCCCGGCCGCGTCCGGGTCGCCGCACACGACCGCGGTGAACCGGCCCGCCGGGGCCAGCAGACCGGTGGCGGGGTCGTAGAGGTCCCCCGTGGGAAGGGCGGCATCGTCGAGGCCGCCGCGCTCGCCCTCGTACGAGGTTCGCTCCAGCGACAGCACCCGGGCCGCCCGCATCGCGGAGGGCCGCGAGAAGGAGTACGCCATGGCGATCTCCTCGAAGTGCCGCAGCGGGTACATCAGGAGCGTGACCGCGCTGAAGGCGGTGACCAGCTCGCCGACCTCGACCCGACCGTCGCGGGCGAGCCCCGCGCCGTACCAGACCACCGTGATCAGCAGCAGACCCGGCAGCAGCACCTGGATCGCCGAGATCAGCGACCACATGCGGGCGCTGCGGACGGCCGCCCGGCGAACCTCCTGGGAGGCCCGGCGGTAGCGGCCGAGGAAGAGTTCCTCGCCGCCGATGCCGCGCAGGACCCGAAGGCCCGCGACGGTGTCCGAGGCCAGCTCGGTGGCCTTGCCGGCCTTCTCGCGCTGGATGTCGGCGCGCCGGGTGGCCCGCGGGAGCAGCGGCAGTACGGCCAGGGCCAGCACAGGCACGCCGACCGCGACCACTACGCCCAGTGCCGGTTCGTACAGGACCAGGCCGACGCAGACCAGGACAACCGTGATGGCGGCCGCGGCGAAGCGCGAGACCCCCTCCACGAACCAGCCGATCTTCTCGACGTCGCCGGTGGAGACCGCGACCACCTCGCCGGCGGCGACCCGGCGGGTCAGCGCGGAGCCCAGTTCCGCCGTCTTGCGTGCGAGGAGCTGCTGGACGCGTGCCGCGGCAGTGATCCAGTTGGTGACGGCGGTGCGGTGCAGCATCGTGTCGCCCAGGGTGATTGCCACGCCGCACAGCGCGATGAGCGCGCCGGCGAACGCGAGACGGCCGCCGGAGCGGTCCACGACCGCCTGCACGGCCTGGCCGACGCCCAGCGGCAGCCCGGCGACACCGCAGAAGTGCAGCAGCCCCCAGGCCAGTGACTTCAGCTGGCCGCCCAGCTGATTCCGCCCCAGCCACAGCAGGAATCGCGGCCCTGACCTGGCATCGGCCACACCGGGGTCGGGATACGGAAGATCGCGAATCTGCATGACGTCCCAGGGCTCGAAAGTGCGGCGGAAACCGTGCAAGGTTCGCCTTTCGGAGCCCCGTCCCGCAATCGATTTATGTGCGGCAGGACACACAACGCGCCAAGATCGAACAACTCGCCCTGGTGCTTTGGACCCGCGGCCCGATCAGTAGGGACGAGTCGGCCCAGGTGAGTTGAGGTGGGCGGGCCCGGCCTGTGCGGCCGGGCCCCGCCTGCTCCATCAGGCAGTGGGCTTGGCCGAGTCCACGCCGGGGCGGGACTTCTTCCACTCGCCCCGGGTGAAGTCCGGGATCTGCTGCGGTGCGCCCTTCGCCTTGATCGACGCATGGCTCAGCGGCACCGGAGCCGTCCAGGTCGCCGCGTCGTACACATCGAAGTCGGGCACGAGACCCAGCTGCATGCACTGCATCAGCCGGAAGACCATGATGTAGTCCATGCCGCCATGGCCGCCGGGCGGGTTGGAGTGCTCCTTCCACAACCAGTGGTCCCATTCGGCGTACTTCGCGAAGTCGCCCCATTGGTCGTTGGTGTGGTCGGGCTCGATGTAGATCCGCGCCGGGTAGTCCTCGAAGACACCCTTCGTCCCGCCGAGGCTGTTGATCCGGCTGTAGGGATGAGGGGTCGACACATCGTGCTCCAGGCGGATGACCCGTCCCTTCGCCGTCTGGACCAGGCTGATCGTACGATCGCTCTCGATGTACGTCTCCTTCCAGCTCGGGTCGCCCGGCGGCATGGTGGCCTTCCGGTACTCGGCAAGACTCAGCGCGGGCGTACCGAAACTGGATATGTGTGTCACACGGTCACCGCGGTTGATGTCCATGTAGTTGGAGACCGGGCCGAAGCCGTGGTTCGGGTAGAGGTCGCCACGCAGCCGGGTGTGCCACAGCCGCCGCCAGGGACCCTCGTAATAGTCCGGGTCGAACATCAGGCCGCGCAGATCGTGGTTGTACGCGCCCGCGCCGTGCAGCAGATCGCCGAACTTGCCGGCGTGCGCCATGCGCAGCACCCGCATCTCGTTCTTGCCGTAACAGCAGTTCTCCAGCTGCATGCAGTGCCGTCTGGTGCGCTCGGAGAGGTCGACCAGCTCCCACAGTTCGTCCAGGCGCATGGCGATCGGACACTCCGCGCCGACGTGCTTGCCGTTCAGCATGGCGGCCTTGGCCATCTCGAAGTGGAAGTCCCAGGGCGTGGCCACATAGACGAAGTCGATGTCGCCCCGCTTGCACAGGTTCTCGTAGTCGTCCTCGCCGTTGGTGTAGACGGCCGGCGCGGGCCGGCCGGCCTTGACCACCTTCGCGGCTGCGCTCTCGGTCTTGGTCTTGACCGGGTCGCAGAGGGCGACGACCTGGACTCCGGGGAGGGCGAGAAAGAGGTCGATCATGCTGCCGCCGCGGTTGCCCAGGCCGACGATCCCGACGCGTACGGTGCCGCGCCGCTCGAAGGGCACCCCAGCCATCGTGCGGCCCTTGCGGGCGGGCGCTTCGGCGGCCTCCGCTTCGGCCTGTGAGGCCGCTGCCTGCGGTGCCGCACCGGCCGCGCCGGTCTCCGCCGCCGCTGCGACGCCGGTGCCGAGCGCACCGAGGCCGAGCCCCGCGCCCGCCACGCCGGCCGTGGTCCGCAGTACGGAGCGACGGCTCAGCGAGCCGTCGTCGCCCTCCGCCATACCGGGGTTCTGCTGTGCTGCGTCGTTCATCGAGCCTCCAGGAGACGTGTCGTTGAGCTGACGTTGCGCGGCTTGCTGCGGCAGGTTCACGAACCTCGGTAAGGACCTTGGTAGTTGGCGCTGCTGATGCGCAAGAGGACTCGATTGGACTCTTGGTCCGAGCTCATGGACTCTTCTGCACGACTTCGCCGTGGACCTGGCCCGGCGAAAGCGGAATGCCTTCAGTGCCGCGACATGAGGCGAATGCGCCGACTGGGGCGAGCTGAAGGTGGGTTGCGCCGGCTCAGCAGCGTTGGCCCGGTCCGTCGACCAGGGTGGACAGCAGCCTGCCGAGCACCTCGCGCTGGTCGGCGGTCAAGGGAGCCAGGATGTCCTCCGCGGCCGCGCGGCGGGCGTCGCGCAGCGCCCTGAGCGTGGCGCGGCCGGTGTCGGTGAGCTCGATCCGGATCACCCTGCGGTTGGTCGGGTCGGGGGCGCGGCGGACGCAGCCACTCGCCTCCAGGCCGTCCACCAGACTGGTCACGGCGCGGGGGACCACTTCCAGGCGCGCGGCGAGATCGGCCATGCGCGGCGGCTCGTCGTAATGCGCGAGGGTGCGCAGCAGCCGGGACTGGGCAGGGGTGATCGCGATGTCGGCCGACTCCAGCTGCCGCTTCTGGCTGCGGTGGAGCCGCCGGGTCAGCCGCAGCAACTGCTCTGCCAGCAGGCCGTCGGGGTCGGGGAGCCCTGAAGATGAGGACAGCATGCGGGAACAATATCAGGACCAGGCTCATTGTGAAGTTAGGTAACAATGAGCTATGCTCCCAAGATCTTCGCTGTTCCACCCGTCGAACCCTTGTCGAAGGAGCCCATGCGCATCCACGCCGAGTCCCCCTGGACACCACCACCGCGTGACCCGGAGCAGCCGCCTGCCCAGGTGCGGCGGATCCTCCGGCTCTTCCGTCCCTACCGAGGCCGCCTCGCCGTGGTCGGCCTGCTCGTCGGCGCCGCGTCGCTCGTTTCGGTCGCCTCCCCCTTCATGCTGCGCGAGATCCTTGACACCGCGATCCCGCAGGGCCGCACCGGCCTGCTCAGCCTGCTCGCCCTCGGCATGATCCTCACCGCGGTGATGACCAGCGTCTTCGGCGTGCTCCAGACGCTTATCTCCACCACCGTCGGCCAGCGCGTCATGCACGATCTGCGCACCGCGGTCTATGCCCAGCTGCAGCGGATGCCGCTCGCCTTCTTCACCAGGACCCGCACCGGCGAGGTCCAGTCACGCATCGCCAACGACATCGGCGGGATGCAGGCGACTGTCACCTCCACCGCGACATCCCTCGTCTCCAACCTCACGGCGGTGGTCGCCACCGTCGTCGCGATGCTGGCGCTGGACTGGCGGCTCACCGCCGTCTCGTTGCTCCTGCTGCCACTGTTCGTCTGGATCAGCCGCCGCGTCGGCCGCGAGCGCAAGAAGATCACCACGCAGCGCCAGAAGCAGATGGCCGCCATGGCTGCCACCGTCACCGAGTCGCTTTCCGTCAGCGGCATCCTGCTCGGCCGCACGATGGGCCGCGCCGACTCGCTGACCAAGTCCTTCGCCGAGGAGTCCGAGCGCCTCGTCGACCTCGAAGTGCGCTCCAGCATGGCCGGGCGGTGGCGGATGTCCACCATCGGCATCGTCATGGCTGCCATGCCCGCCCTTATCTACTGGGCCGCGGGCCTCGCGCTCCAGTCCGGCGGGCCCCAGATATCGATCGGCACGCTCGTCGCCTTCGTCTCGCTCCAGCAGGGCCTGTTCCGCCCGGCCGTGAGCCTGCTCTCCACCGGAGTGCAGATGCAGACCTCGCTCGCCCTCTTCCAGCGGATCTTCGAGTACCTCGACCTGCCGGTCGACATCACCGAGCCCGAAAAGCCGGTCCGGCTGGAGAAGATCAGCGGCGAAGTGCGGTTCGAGGACGTCGACTTCGCGTACGACGACAAGCAGACGCGGCCGACCCTCGACGGCATCGATGTGACCGTGCCCGCGGGCGGCAGCCTCGCCGTCGTCGGGCCCACCGGCTCCGGCAAGTCCACGCTCAGCTATCTGGTGCCCCGGCTGTACGACGTCACCGGGGGCAGAGTCACCATCGACGGAGTCGACGTACAGGACCTCGACTTCGACACCCTCGCCCGGGCCGTGGGAGTCGTCTCCCAGGAGACGTATCTCTTCCATGCCTCCGTCGCCGAGAATCTGCGCTTCGCCAAGCCGGACGCCACCGAGGCGGAGATAGAGGCGGCCGCGCGCGCCGCGCAGATCCACGACCACATCGCGTCGCTGCCCGACGGCTACGACACCCTGGTCGGCGAGCGCGGCTACCGCTTCTCCGGTGGCGAGAAGCAGCGCCTCGCCATTGCCAGGACGATTCTGCGCGACCCGCCCGTCCTCATCCTCGATGAGGCGACCAGCGCCCTCGACACCCGTACCGAGTACGCGGTGCAGCAGGCGATTGACGCGCTCTCCGCGGGCCGGACCACCATCACCATCGCCCACCGGCTCTCCACCGTCAGGGACGCCGACCAGATCGTGGTCCTCGACGCGGGGCGGATAGCCGAGCGCGGCAGCCATGAGGAGTTGCTCGACCGGGACGGCCGCTATGCCGCTCTGGTGCGCAGGGAGGCGCAGTTGGCCCCGGTCGCACCCTGACCGACCGTCATCCGGTCGGGTACGGCATGATCGCCGCCCATGAGAGCTCTTCTTGGGGTGGAACTGCCCGGCTACCGGCCCGTCGACCATGACGTATGGGTCAATGACGAAGGCGACATACTGTCGCTGCACTTCTTCGGGCTGCCGCCGGACCTGCCCGCGTCACTCGACGACGGCCCCGCGCTGCGCGCCGCACTCACCCGTCTGACCGCCGAGGCGGGCGGCGGCCTGATCGAGGCCTCGGTCAAGTCGCTGGGGCAGTTGCCCGCACTGAAGCAGATACTGAAACTGCCGCTGCCGGGACAGCCAAGCGGTCAGGCCTTCATCGGCAGCTTCACCGTGCCGCGCGTCAACTGCAGCACCGTGGTGAAGATCCAGGCGCCCGAGCGCGCCATGACGGGGATGCGCGAGGCCATGGTGATGGCCCAGGTGGGCCACGACAACTACTTCCGGCCGCACCCGTACGCCCCCGAGGTGCAGGGCGGTCTGCCCTTCCACGCCGCCGACCACGCCCAATGGGACGCGCAGTTCCCCGATCACCCGCTGACCAGGGTGCGGCGCACCCTCGACGCGCTCACCGAAGCGGTCCAGGTGGTACCGGAATTCGCGGCCCTGCCGCCCTTCACGCCGTAGAGGCCACCTCGCTCCGCGCCGGGTCCGCAGATCGGCGCACGCGCCGGTTGCCGGGTCCGGAGATCGGCGCACGCGCCGGGTTAGCGTGCCCGCATGATGAACGAACCCTCGTCGGCCCAGCCCGGGCGCAAGGTCCGCCTGACCCGCCGTGGCCGGCTGGTCCTGATCGTGAGCGCGGTCGTCGTCATTGCGGCGGCCGCGGTGCTGGTGCCGCTGCTGCTGAGTCCGGCCAAGGAGGAGAAGGCCTCATTGCTGATCCCCGAGGGCTGGCGCGCCTCGCAGGTCTACGCGGCCGTCGACAAGGCCCTCCATGAGCCGCCCGGCACTACCCGGAAGGCCGTCGGCACGGCGAGGCTGAAGCTGCCGGCCGATGCCAAGGGCAATCCCGAGGGCTACCTCTTCCCAGCCACGTATCCCATCGACGCCAAGACCACGCCGGCGAGCCTGCTCAGCTACATGGTGAACACGGCCAATCAGCGGTTCGGGGCCGACCACATCAGCAGCGGCGCACAGCGCAGCGGCGTGACGGTTTATCAGACGGTGAACATCGCCAGCATCGTGCAGGCCGAGGCCGACACACCCCAGGACATGGGGAGGGTCGCCCGGGTCATCTACAACCGGCTCGCCGCGGGGATGCCGCTCCAGATGGACTCGACCCTGAACTACGCGCTGAACCGCAGCACTCTGGACACCACGGCCGCCGACACGAAGATCGACAGCCCGTACAACAGCTATGACCGCCCAGGCCTGCCGCCCACCCCCATTGACAACCCGGGGGAGCAGGCGATGCACGCGGCGATCAATCCAACCCCCGGGGACTGGCTCTACTTCGTCACCGTCGCGCCGGGGGACACCCGCTTCACCGCCAGTTATCAGGAGCACCAGCGCAACGTCGAGCAGTTCAACGCCAACCGCTCAAGCGCCGGAAGCCGTTGACCGCCGTCACACCATGGCCGGTTCGCCCATCAGCAGCCGTGTGATCTCGCGGACCGCAGCCCGCCCGGCGCGGTTGGCGCCGATCGTCGAGGCCGAAGGCCCGTATCCGACGAGATGGATGCGCGCGTCCCGTACGGCACGAGTTCCATCGACCTGGATGCCGCCGCCCGGCTCGCGCAGCTTCAGCGGCGCGAGATGGTCGATCGCCGCGCGGAAACCGGTCGCCCAGAGGATCACATCGGCCTCCACCGTCCGCCCGTCGTCCCAGGCCACTCCCGTCGGCGTGATCCGTTCGAACATCGGCTGCCGGTCAAGGACCCCCGACTCGCGAGCACGCCGCACGGCGTCGTTCAGCGGCAGCCCGGTCACCGAGACCACGCTCTGCGGCGGCAGTCCGCGGCGTACGCGCTCCTCCACCATGGCCACCGCCTCCCGCCCGGCGCCCTCGTTGAACGGGCCCTCGCGGTAGACGGGCGGCCGCCGCGTCACCCAGGTGGTGTCCGCTGCCAATTCCGCGATCTCCATCAGATGCTGGGTCCCCGAGGCTCCGCCGCCGACCACCACTACGCGCTGCCCGGCGAACTCCTCGGGGCCGGGGTAGTTCACGGTGTGCAACTGCCGTCCCCGGAACGTCTCCTGGCCGGGGTAGCGCGGCCAGAACGGGCGGTCCCAGGTACCCGTCGCATTGATCAGCGCCCGCGTCGACCAGGTCCCCTCCGAGCTCTCCACGAGCAGCCGCCCGCCCTCGCCCTTGCGTACCGCGGTGACGTCGACGGGCCGGTGGACACGCAGATCGAAGCGCTCCTCGTACGCCGAGAAGTACGCGCCGATCACCTCGGAGGAGGGCCGCGCGTCGTCCGCACCGGTCAGCTCCATGCCCGGCAGCGCGTGCATGCCGTGGACTTTGCCGTACGTCAGCGAGGGCCAGCGGAACTGCCATGCACCGCCCGCTCGCGGTGCGTGGTCGAGCACCACGAAGTCGCGGTCCGGAACCAGACCGGCGCGCCCCAGATGGTAGGCGCCGGACAGACCGGCCTGTCCGGCGCCGATGACGACCACGTCCACGTCCCGCACCCCGAAGTTGTTCACGCTTCTACCAACCGCGCCGAAGCCGTGGATCTTCCCGCCCTCGGCCCGGTCCGCGAGCAGCAGCGCCTCGTGCACGTCATGGGTGACCAGCAGCACCGCGCAGCCTCGGTGCTGCCACGGCTCGGCGACCAACTGCTGCGCCTTGAGCCTGGTCAGCGCGTCGAGGGCGCCGAACGGCTCGTCCAGCAGCAGCAGATCCGGCTCGCGCACCAGCGCCCGCGCCAGCGACGCGCGCTGGGCCTCGCCACCCGAGAGCGTCTTGGGCCAGGCCCCGGAACGATGGCTGAGCCCGACCTTCTCCAACGCGCTCTCTGCCACGGCCCTTTCCGGCTTGCCGGGAAGCCCGAGCAGCACATTGCGCCACACCCTCTTCCAGGGCATGAGCCGCGGCGCCTGGAACGCGAGAACACCTGCCACAGGGTGAGGAGCAGCAGCGGGCCAACGGTTCGCCGCAGCCAGCGCGGTACGGAGCGACGGCGGGATCCCGGGGCCGAGGCGGGGCTCACCGGCTCCAGTTCGGGGGATGGAGTTTCTTTGGAAATGAGCGATATATCCGGCGGGGCGTGGCCGACGGTCATCGAGGCTCCACAGGCAGGGGAGATACGCCTCAGCGCCCGCGCAGGACGCGACTACGCGGGTACGGACTCAGCGAGGTGAGGCAGCAGAAACGAAAGAGCGCGCGGGAAGGGCGCAGAAAGGCGTCAGCAGCCGCGACAGCACGCGGCGGAAGCCACCCGCAGCAGGTCGATGTGACCGCGCGTGGTGAGCAGAGCTGTACGCAACATGGCGCAGAACGTAGCGACCGGTTCCGGACCCGGTCAATGGCGTCTTGGTCCTCGGACGCGCGATCTTGTGCAATGAACGAGACGATGGACCCATGCCCGGACCCTTCGCCACCAGAATCCTGAACATCTCCACCGGCTTCGACGAGACGGTGAACGACCTGACCCGCGCCTGTGAGCAGTTCCTCCAGGAAGCCGCCGACGGCAGGGACGGCCTGCTCAATGCCTTCGTCCCGCATGCGACGGCCGGCATTGCCGTCATCGAGACCGGCGCGGGCAGCGACGACGATCTGCTCGCCACGCTGCACACGCTGCTGCCCGCCGACGACCGCTGGCAGCACCGGCACGGCAGCCCCGGCCACGGCAGGGACCATGTTCTGCCGGCCTTCGTCCCGCCGCACGCCACTCTGCCGGTGATCGGCGGCCGACTGGAGCTCGGCACCTGGCAGTCCGTCTGCCTCGTCGACACCAACATCTCTAATGCCAACCGTCAGGTTCGACTGAGCTTCCTGAGCTGATCAAGATCGCCCAGGGGGTGGCCGCGATTTCTCCGTAACCTGCGTGCTCGAAACGGAGAAGCCTTGCGCGGTACGGACCTGGACATGATCGAACGACCCTATGACGGATGCGAAAAGTGCCTGCTCGGCGTGCGGCGGCTGTTATGCATCTCGCCCCGGCGGAGCGCAGGCTGAGCTGCTGACTGAGATCAACGACCATGAACAGCAACGGAATCTGGAACTCGTGCTGGCCGAGTTCCGTAACTATCAGGAGGGCATCCTGCCCACGGGCCCCGGCGCCCGCAGCCTCACCGAGTTCTTCGCCAGCATCGACGGCAAGCTTGACCAAGCGGCACCAGTCCCGAAGGCCCAGCGCAGTGACCGTGACGTGCTCAACCTGCTGACCAAACGGGCCAAGGTCCTCCACCTCGGGCCTGCGAACTACTGCTGGTTCACCGAGCCATCCCGGGCACTCTGCCTCAAGCTGGCCGGCACCCCATCGGCGGACCGTCCGCTGGTCGGGATGTGTGACTCCGCCTGCTGTCCGCAGGCCACTCATCATCCTTGTCACCGGCCCGTCTGGGCCGAGCACGCCGAACGCACCGAGATCTTCCTCGGCCAACTCGGCACCACACGCAAGACCGAACGCACCCGGCTCCAAGCCGACTACGACCGGGCCCTCCGTGTCGTCGCTGAGATCGACGCCAGCACCATGGACGAGGAGTCCGCATGAGAATCTCCGCAGCCCAGCGGGCCGAGAACGAGAACCGCATCCGAGCCGCAATGGACCGGCTCCTCCGAGGCGAGATCCCGCCCCGCGGAAAGTGCGACGTCAAGACCCTCGCCAGCGAGGCCGCAGTCGACCGCACAGCGTTCTACGGCACCCGTCCGTACGCTCACCTCCGTGCCGAGTTCGAGCGACGCCTGCAGCTCATGCGCGAGGTCGGCGAGATTCCCGATCCTCGCAAGGCCCAGATCGCCAGGCTCAAGGCCGAGAACACCAAGCTCCGGGAACGGCTGGCCCAGTCGGAACAGACGGTCGAAGAACTCAGCGAGTTCCGCGGCCAGGCCATGGCCCGGCTGGCTGCCCAGCACGAGGAGATCGTCCGGCTCCGCGAGGCCGCCGCCGGGGCAAGCCGGATCAGCCGCCTGCCCGCTCCGCGCACCACGGTGATCGGCAGCTGCAGTTGAGGCACTGCAACGAGTGTGATCCGAGTCACGGGCGACGCAGTTCAATGCAACACGGCCTGCGAGTCTGCGTCGCGAAAGTGGTCGCGACGACGCTCCTGCTCGATCGCCACACGGGATCGTCCGCACACGACCTCTGCGGACACACGCCACTCGCGGTTGACCCACGCTGCGGAGAAGGGCGCGTCCACGCCGGTGCTGATGAAGCTGTCCGGGCATACGTCGCTTCGCAGCCTCGCGAAGTACGCGCGGGTGTCCGATGAAGGTCTCCTGAACTCCCAGGGCCGACACCGATCCCGCCGCGCGTCGCCATCGCCAGCGGTCGGGCGAATTGTCTGTGGCCGGAGAGGAACATGATGAGTATTGAGACATCCACCCCGTTGTGCAAAGCGGCATTTCATGACCTGCTCCAGAGGCCGATACGGTCGGATTCATGGAGTGGAATTTTCAGACGGCCGAAAAACTCGCGGCTGCCTTGTGTGCCGGTGAAGTGACCTCGGCGGAACTGACCGCCGAGGCGATCGCCCGTATCGAGCGGGACGACAAGGCGATCAACGCGATCTGTGTGCCGGACTTCGACCGTGCACGGGCCGCCGCGCGCGGTGCCGACCAGGCGCGCGCCCGCGGTGAGGACCGGCCGCTGCTCGGCATTCCGGTGACGGTCAAAGAGTCCTACAACATCGCCGGGCTGCCCACGACCTGGGGCATGCCACTACACCGGAACTACATGCCGGCCGAGGACGCGGTGCAGGTGTCGCGGCTCAAGGCCGCAGGCGCGGTGGTGCTCGGTAAGACCAATGTGCCCTTGGGGCTGCAAGATGTGCAGAGCTTCAACGAGATCTACGGCACCACCAATAACCCGTGGGATCACGGTCGCACGCCGGGTGGATCCTCCGGCGGATCAGCGGCGGCCCTGGCGTCCGGATTCGGCGCGCTGTCCATCGGCTCCGACATCGCCGGTTCGTTGCGCACCCCCGCACATTTCTGCGGTGTCTACGCACACAAGCCGACACTCGGGCTGGCGGCGAACCGCGGTATGGTCCCGCCGCCCGCGCCAGCATTGCCGGCCGACCTTGACCTCGCCGTCGTCGGTCCGATGGCGCGCACTGCCCGAGACCTCACGCTCCTGCTCGACGTAATGGCCGGACCGGACCCGCTGACGCTCGGTGTGGCGAACGACTTGACGCTGCCGCCCACGCGCCACGAGCGGCTCTGCGACTTCCGGGTCTTGGTCCTCGACAAGCATCCGCTCATTCCGACCGGGGCCGCTGTGCGGGCGGGCGTGAACCGGGTGGCCGACGCGCTTGTCGACGGCGGCGCCCGCGTCGAACGGCACAGTCCGCTGCTGCCCGATCTGACCGAAGCCGCGGTGCTCTACACGCAGTTGCTGTTTTCGAGCTCCATTGCATATTTTCCCGTCGAAGCGTACGAGCAGCTGCGGACCCGCGCCGCCGGACTGAGCACAGACGACCAGAGTCTCGATGCGGCGCGGCTGCGCGGCATGGTGTTCAGCCACCGCGACTGGATCGAGGCGAACAGCCGTCGCGAGCTCCACCGCCACGGCTGGCGGCAGCTCTTCGCCGAGTTCGACGCCGTGGTGTGTCCAATCACGCCCACTCCCGCGTTCCCGCACGACCACAATCCCGATCCGAGGGATCGCCGGATCGACATCGACGGCGTCGAGTACCCGTACTTCGACCAGCTCGTCTGGGCCGGTCTGGCCACCATGCCCGGCCTACCCGCCACCGCCATACCAGCGGGCCGGTCTCCCGAGGGTCTGCCGGTGGGAGTGCAGCTCATCGGTCCGATGTTCGAGGACCGCACCCCGCTGCGGCTGGCCGAACTGCTCGAGCAGAAGATCGGCGGCTTCCAGGCACCGAAGTAGGGCGTACTACCGGGTGTCCGTCGAGGACGAGGTGCGGACCACGACGAGATCCTCCGAATGCGCGCAGTCGCTGCCCGGAACGCGAATGTCACCCGCCTCCCGCAACACGACAGAAGGTCGTCGGACCATGCTGACACAACACGCGACAGTGAAGTCGATCACAGATGCCCCGACCTTATCGCCACACAAGCAGCAACCAGCATCACGAACGCCGCACCCGGAGTCGACCACTTCAAACGCAACACGAACCCAACCGCACACGGCGACTGCGGAGACAAGCCGAACCCTGGCCTGGCACATCGCCCGCAGACCCGGCGGGCAGCCCACGGCTTCCAACGGCGCGCTGACCGTCGTCGCTCTCGCGGCCGAGGCCGGTGTTCACCGCATGGCCCTCCAGAAGCGTCACGCCGACCTGAAGAACGAGTTCTACGAGCGCGTCCGCACCGAGACGAAGCAACTCCCCGAATAGGAAAGGCGACTTCGGAAAACCGTCTCCGACCTCAAAGAAACCGTTGCCACACAGAAGGCCGAGATCACAGCACTCCGATACCAAGTCACTCAACTCGCGCTGGCGAACGCCGTCCTCACCCTTCAGACCAAGGAGCGGCCCTTGGAAGGGACTCCGGACAATGTCGTCCCCCTCTACCCGACCAAAGAGTGACTGCACGACGTCCCCACCGTGCGCAGTTGGGGGCGACCCCTGTAGCGTCCATGCCCCCTATTCCGTGGCAGCGGGTTCCGACAGGTCGCTCAGGCGCGTACCGGGGTCGGCCGACTGTCGTTCCTTGGGCCTGCCTAGCGCCGCGAGGACCAGGGTCGCTGTGACCGATGCGGCCGCCATCGACGTTATCGCCGTGGCCGGGGAGGTCAGTTGGGCTAGCGTGCCCGCGAGGAGGGCGCCAATGCCTTGGAAGGCAGCCATGCCGGTGGCGTGCAGCCCGAGGGCCTGGCCCGCGAGGTCGCCGGGGATGAGCGACATCAGGCGTTCCTGGAGGACCAGGCTCGCGGCGAAGCCGACGGAGGCGACGGTGACTGCCACGGCTGACAGCGCCACTCCCGGCTGCAGGACGAAGAACAGGTAGGGAACCGCAAGCAGCAGGCGCAGCGGCGTCGCGAGGCGAGGGCGCAGGACGGGCGGTACGAGACGGCCCACGGCCAAGTCGCCCGCGAACATCCCGAGCGCGCCGAATGCGTAGAGCATGCCGGCGGCTTCGGGGGCGTAGGAGACGTACAGCGAATCGCTGCCGACGATGAGGCCGTTGGGGACCCACAGGCCCAGGTACGTCAGGCGGCGGTGGCGTGAGGACCACAGGAGAGCGTTGGTGCGCCAGGTCGCCGCGAGGGACGGCCGGCCGGCGGAGCGCGGTGGGCGGGCCGTGAGGCCGAGGTGGGTGACGAGGGCGGACAGTACGTACAGCCCCGCCGCGAGGAGCAGGCAAGTCCGCGGGGAGAAGAACGCAAGGAGCGCGCCGCCCGTCGCGAAACCGGCCATCTGCGTCAGGCCCCAGAGCATGTTGAATACCGAACGGCCCAGGACATAGCCGTCCTTGGTCAGGATCTCGTTGAGCATTCCCCCGCGCACTCCGCCGCCCAGCGACGCAACCAGGCCCTGCAGGAGTACGACGGCGAAGACTGCCCAGACCGGCAGGCCGGGCAGCGCAAGGACCGCCGTGCAGACTGCGAAGGAGAGAGCGAGGACGGACAGGACCGCGCGCGGGGGCAGGCGGTCGGCGCCCGAGAGCAGGAATGCGCCTCCCAGCAATTGCGCCAGCTGCGGGCCGAACATGCTCACCGCCGACAGGAACGGGGAGCCGGTGGCCCGGAAGACCAGAGTGGCGAGGCCCAGTCCGCCGATCGTCTGGGCCGCGGCGAAAGCGGCGAAGGAGAGCAGGAACGGGGCGAACTCCGCGGTGCGGAACAGGGATCTGTAGCTGCGCATGCGCCGAAGTTTCCGAGCGTCCCGGGGCCGTGTGTACTGTTTCGGCGACACGCGAAAGGTCGTACGGATGGGCTTGTGGCAGATCGACACCGACACCCTCGCCCGCAGCCGGTTCGTGCTCTCGCCGTTCGCCGAGGCCTTCGCGAGCCTGAGATTGCTGTACGCGGGGACCGGCGCCCATCCGGGCGAGGATGCCTGGCTGCGCGCGCATCTGCCTGGCTACCGTGCGTACCTCGCGGCCGACCCGGCTGCCGCGCCGCTCGTGCAGGCGGCCATCGGCACGTCCTGGATTGCCGACTTCTTCTGCCCCACCTCATGCGCCGGGGAGAGCTTCGGGGAGACCGTGGCCCGGGTGCGGACGACCGATGCCGGGGAGGCACGGGCCAACCTCCGGGTGTCCCTGCGGGGACCGCTCCCCTCCGTCTTGGAGCGGGACGACCTGCCCGAGCGGGCGACCGCGCTCCTGACGTACGTCTGGGAGGAGACCGTCCGGCCGGACTGGGAGCGCCGGCGGCGCGTCATGGAGGCCGACATGGCCGCGCGGACCGCGCGAGTCAATCAGGGCGGCTGGGCGGCCGTCCTCGACTCGCTGAAGCCGGGGACACGGTGGCTCGGGGAGAGCCGCTTCCAGGTCAACCACAACGCCTATCCGCCGCGGGAACTCGCCGCCGGGGCCCAGCTGCTGTTCATGCCGGTCACGCCGAGGACCAGTTGGGTGTCGTGGGAGGGGCGGGAGCGGTACGCAGTCGTCTACCCGTGTCTCGGGGTGCTCTCCGAGGACCACGACCGGCGGCCCGTCCCGGCCGGGCTCGGGGCGCTCATCGGGACCGCGCGGGCCGGGTTGCTGACGCTGCTCGGGACGCCCATGAGCACGACCCAGCTGGTCGCCGTGACCGGGCGGGCGCTGGGTTCGGTGGGCGGGCATCTGCGGGTGCTGCTCGACGCGGGGATGGTGGAGCGGCGGCGGGCGGGGCGGTCGGTGCTGTACGTCCGGACGGCGGCAGGGGAGGTGCTCATGGATGCATCCGGATCCGGTACCGGTGATCAGGAGCCGGAGCGGGGGATCCACTGATGTCCGGCAGATTCACGGACGGAGTCATGCCTCACCCTCCGGAGCCACATCGAAGTCGCCTGATTTTCACCAACCATGCGCGGAGCGGAGTGAGCTGGCGTCTCCCCTGTGAGGCCCAAGAGAGCCGTACATTCAGCCTGAATGGCTGAACACAAGAACTTGACTGGGAACACCACTCTGTCGGGTAGTTCGCCAGTCCTGCCGCCGTCAGCGCGGTCCCCAGGATTGTGCGATTCTTGCGGGCCTCGACACTGATGTTGTCGGCGCCGGTGTAGCAGGGGCCAGCACTCTCTTCCGGGTCAGCATTGACCCGCGTCCCCATGTTGAGCTCCTGGCCCTCAGCGTTCGCGAGTGTCAAGTCGACTGCGGCACCTGCGCTGTGCGGAGCGATTTTCCGGAGGGGAGACGTAGCGACTTGCCATCGAGCGGATCCGGCTGCTGGACCACTACGGCCGAACAGCCCGTAGATGATCTGCATACTTGTTGAAGTACTGCCGTCGCAGCGCAGGAGGACGGTACCCCTCCACGAACAGCAACTGCGTGCCACTTGGAAGCCGTTTCTGCGCATCCAGGAGCCGTTCGAGGACCCCCTCGCGCAGGTAGGCGAAAACGTCCGTCGGATCTTGCCTTCGTGCGTCGACCAGCAAGGAGCTGGTGTGCCCCACGTCCACCAGACGCTCACCACATTCCTGGACAGCGATAGCAGCGACCTGAGGGTCCGACATCAACTCGATCTCACTCATGCGGGGATCATCTCCTGGCTTCCGCCTGAGTACTGCACGAGCGCCTGCAACAAGCATGCGGAGGTAGCGCAGTTACGTTGCGTAGCAAGATCGCTGAGTAGGCCCGGAGCGCGGTGCCGGGATTGCTCCCGGTCCGTTTCTCCGGACCTCTCGCCGAACCCGCCGTGCGCCTCTCAACGCAACGGGC
>NZ_JBSFMS010000111.1:0-23367 GCF_053599675.1 Streptomyces sp. NPDC000880
TCTCCAGCGCCCGGTCGGACTCGCCCATCACCCACAGGGCCAGGGCCAGTTCACAACTCTCACCGCCGGTAACCCAGGGGTTGGGCAGCACACACAAACGAACCACCGCGCTTCGCGCGGTGGTTGCGCTCACGCTTCGCGTGAGCGAAGCGGAGCGCTTCGCTCACCGCCCCGGCCCCTCCGCTTCGCTCCAGGGCCAACTGCGGGGCGGGCAACCCGCGTTGCGGGCCCGGTGGCCTCCGCTGCGCTCCAGCCACCCCCTCACTCCCGCACAGCAGGCGTGCCGCGCTCCGCCACCGGCCTGACGGTCCGGCAGCAATAGGAGCCGCAACGAGGGGGGATGACGAGAAAAGGAACGCGAGGGCCGGCCACCCAGACCGGGAGCTTGCCGTTGTGCAAGTCCCCGTCTACGGGCGCCACTCGGACCGGTAGTCGGGGTGCTCGTGATAAGCCTGGGCAATCAGACGGACAGCAAGCCCCAGGCCTTCCTTTCTCCCGCGGCTCAATCCAGTCCCATCATCACCCGCAGCCTCGGCATACCGGTTGATGACCACGTTCACCATGTCAAGCATCGGGACCGTGCTGCCCAAAACCACATCAGGATCTTTTGGATGACGTGACGTGATGTATACGACCTCGTGCTCATCGGCATTCAAACGCGCCCGCAGAAATGAAACAAGATCACCAGACATGGGTGAATCATCCACGCTTACCGCTTGGACCACCACCTGCCAGACCAGGCGTCAGATGTTGACGCCCGCACGGGGGGTGACCCGAACCAAGTGGGGAGCGGGCCGGGGGGCTCCGCGCACTCCCGGCAGGTCTCCGACGCGCTCCACCCCTGCCCGTATCGAGCCGCGATAGACGGAATCTCTTTCATTCTCTGCTGCTTCATTCTATGAATCGGGATAGACTCTGGATTTAGAGGACACCGCTTCGGAGCGTTCGAAGGTTTTATCGAGATCAATCGGAGCCCCGCCAGTGCCAAGAGTGGGCAGCCGGTCCCGGCAGTCCGACGGTAGCCGTCATGGCTCCTCTACGTGCAGGTTTCCAGTTTCCTGCCGCTCGTATCGACCGGGTGGCCACCAGGAGAAGGCAGATCGGATATGGCAGCGAAGGAACTCCGCTCTCACCAGAGGGAAGCCGTTGACGCGGTACTTCGTGCTCTCGAACTGCCTGCAAGATCACTTGTGCCCGAGCGAGGACTGCGGACTCAGGTGATCATGGCCACCGGATCCGGGAAGAGCCTCGTGGCGGTCCGCAGTGCGGAGGAGCTCCACGCGGGCCGTGTGCTGGTCCTCGTACCCTCGCTGGACCTGCTCGCCCAGACTGAGGCCGCGTGGCGCGAGGGAGGCCGCACGGGCCCGATGATCGGGGTCTCCTCCCTGCGGGGTGAGGAGGTGCCCTTCCCCAACACCACGGACGTGGACGAGCTGGTGGAGTGGACTCGCCACCTGGACAAGGTCACGGTCTTCGCCACGTACGCGTCTCTGGGACTGGGCACGTTGGAGCGCGCGCACCAGGCCGGCCTTGCGGGCTGGGACCTGATCGTGGTCGATGAGGCGCACCGCACCTCCGGGCGGATCGGCAAACCCTGGGCGGTCGTCCACGACAACCAGGAGATCCCCTCCCTGCGCCGCCTCTACATGACGGCCACCCCTCGGCTGTGGCAGCTCGGGGACGACGACCAGGAACAGGGCGCGCCGGGCGAGCTGGTCGCGAGCATGGACGACGACCCGGACGGCCCGTTCGGCAGCCGCTGTTACACGCTGACGCTCTCGGAGGCGATCGACCGGGGCATCTGCGCCCCCTACCAGGTCGTATGCGTCGACGTGACCGACACGAGCTTCCAGGCCGCGCTGCTCCTGAGCGCCGAGGGCCGTACGGACGAGATGCGCGGAGCCCGGCTCGCCGCCCTGCAGACCGCACTGGTGAAGGCCTCAGCGGAGGAGAACTTCCGGCGCACGCTCGTGTTCCACCTCCTCGTCAAGGAAGCCGAAGCCTTCGCGGCCGGCCTCCCGGACGTCGCCGCGCAGCTGCACGCAGCGGATCCGGAGCTGTACCCGCGCACGATCTGGGCCAACTGGCTGTGCGGCGAACACAAGCCGCTCCACCGGCGCCGCGTCCTCGACGAGTTCGCCGACGGGATCGCCACCGACGGCACGGTGGTGGAGAAGGGCTACCTGGGGTCCGTGAAGGTCCTCGGTGAAGGAGTGGACACCCGAAACTGCGACTCCGTGTACTGGGCGGATGTGCGGGGGGCCATGCCTGATCTGGTCCAGGCCGTGGGGCGGGCGCTGCGGATGCACCCGGGCGAGGGAAAGGTCGCCTCGCTGGTCGTGCCGATCCTGCTCGGGCCCGGCGAGACGCCGGACAACATGCTCACGAGCCGCGCCTTCGGCGGGCTCGCCAAGCTCCTGGAAGCCCTGCGGGCGCACGACGCCCGGATCGTGGAGCAGCTTGCCGAGCAGCAGGCCCCCAGCCACTCTCCCAAAGGCCGCGAGGCAAGTGGTGAGAGCGAAGAGCCGGGAGCAGCATGGGCCGGCGTCAGTGCTCCCGCCAAGGCGCTGCTGAAGTTCTCCACGCCGCGCGACCCCGCCGCGCTGGCGGCGTTCATCAACCTGCGCGTCCTCAACCCCGAACACGAACACTGGCGGCGCGGCGTGGAGGCCGCCGTCATCTACACCCGCGAACACGGCGACCTGAAGGTCCCGTTCACGTACCGAGTCCCCTCGGGCCGGGAGGCCGAGGCCGAGGGGTGGCCGGCCTCGCTCGCCGGATTCCCCTTGGGCCAGTGGACCGCCGACGCAAGGCGCTTCTACGCCCGCGGCACCATGGACGACGACCGCGTCGCCCAGCTGGAGAAACTGGGCATGATCTGGAGCCATTTCGACGTCGCCTGGGACGAGGGCCTGGCTGCGGCCCGTGGGTGGGCTGCCGAAAACGGCCACCTCCTGGCGCCGCTGGACGCCACCTACCAGGGGGCAGCAGTGGGCATCTGGTTGAAGAACGCACGGGCCGCCGCCCGGAGGGCGATGGAGATCGAGCAGCGGCGTACCCAGGGACTACCCGTCCAGTCGACGGCCGGAGCACTCTCGGCCGAACGACGCGAACAGCTGGAAGACATCGACCCCTCATGGTGCCCGGCCTGGCCGGTGACATGGCAACGCGCGTTCCACCTCACCCGGCAGCACCTCGAGACCGGAGGGACACTGCCCACCGCGCCAGGCGACGTCGTACGCCAAGGCGAAGAACTCGGGCGGTGGGTCCAGGTGCAACGCCTCGGATGGGACAAACTCACCACCGTCCAGCAGTGGATGCTGGAGCAGGTCCTGGGGATCGAGCCCGCCGGTGAGGACGAAAAGCCGAAACCACGCACCAGCCAGGCCGACAAATGGGCGCTCAACCTCACCGCCGCCACACAGTACTACCTGCGGGAAGGTCACCTCCACGTCCCACGCAAGCATGTGGAGACGATCGCAGTCGGCGGCGACGGCGAGGACCAGGAACAGCGCGAGGTCCGCCTCGGTGCGTGGGTGGGCAATCAGCGCTCGCGTGCAGCATCGCTGACCCCAGAGCGGGTCGAGCAACTGTCCAACATCGGCATGCGCTGGACGTAGGCCAGCTGAAACACCGGTTGAGACCGATGCGCGGACTACGAACGGACAAGACAGCACAGGTGATCACCGCAGGACACGCATTCATGCATAACCTCCGACGCGGACACTACGAACTCGCCATCGACACCCCGCCGACCACGCGGGTCGCCGCGGCGTTCACCGAACTCGCCCAAGCGATCTGATCGCGAACCCGACCCAGGTTCAACACGTCCGCCGATCCGTTAACGCAACGGCGCCGCTCTAACTGCGGCCGAAGAGAAGCCATGAGAGACATTGGATGTCTCTTCCAGACAGCCCTCACAACCCTTGACTCCCTTGCCGTGGCGGACCAGGATGGGCGGCAGTTTGGCGCCGCCCGGGCCGGTCGCGAGTGCCACATCGAGCGACCACCCCAAGAAGAACATCGGATGACTACCCCGGAGAGTTCTCTTGTCGAAGCGTCAGTCTCAGTCCCAGCCCCTCACCATGACCCGCCGGTCCCTGCTCGTCGGCGCAGCAGCCGTCGCCGGCGTCGCGTCGCTACAATCCCCTCGCGCCTTCGCGGCCACGTCGGCCGAGGCAAACGTCTACGAACCGACCTGGGAGTCGCTCGACAGCCACCCGCTCCCGGCCTGGTACGACGACGCCAAGCTCGGCATCTTCCTGCACTGGGGCGTGTTCTCCGTGCCGGCGTGGGCGCCGCGTGGACAGTACGCCGAGTGGTATCCGTCCAACATGCGCGTCCCCGGGAACCCCACCTACGAGTACCACCGAAGGACCTACGGCGCCGACTTCAAGTACCGGGACTTCATCCCGATGTTCCGCGCGGAGAAGTGGGACCCCGAGGAGTGGGCGGACCTGTTCAAGTCGGCCGGTGCCGGATACGTCGTGCCCGTAGGTGAGCACCACGACGGCTTCCCGCTCTGGAACACCCGGACGACGGAGTGGAACGCCACCAAGATGGGCCCGAAGCGCAACATCCTCGCCGATCTTGGTGCGGCCGTCCGCGCGCAGAAGATGCACTACGCACCGTCGTACCACCAACTGCTCAACTACTACGCCCCGCAGTACGACGCCCCCCACCCCGACTACCTCTCCGAGAAGTACGTCCAGGAGTGGATGCTGCCCCAGATGCGCGAGCTGGTAGAGGACATCGGCACCGAGATGCTCTGGCTGGACGGCGACTGGATGGCGCCCCCGGAGACCTACCACACCAAGGAGTTCGTGGCCTGGTACTACAACCGCTCACTGGCCCAGCGGCGGCAGGTGCTCGTCAACGACCGGCTCGGTCAGGTGCGGAGCAAGCACGGCGACTTCTACACCCAGGAGTACGACTACAACGCTGGACAGACGGCCGTCCACAAGTGGGAGAACACCCGCGGCTGCGGACGATCCTTCGGCTTCAACGGGAACGAGCCGCCGGAGGACTACATGACGGTCGATGAGCTGGTCCGCATGTTTGTTGACAACGTCGCCAACTGGGGAAACCTACTCCTCAACGTGGGTCCGCGTGCAGACGGCACCATCAATGACATCCAGGTGAACCTGCTGCGTGGACTGGGAAGTTGGATGGACGTCAACGGCGACGCCATCCACGGAACCAGGATCTGGAAGGTGCAGCGCGGCAAGACCAGCGAAGGCGTCGAGGTCAGGTACACCGCAAAAGACAGCGGTGACCGCGTGTTCGCGCTGCTACTCTCCCAGCCGGGGTCCACGGTCACGCTGCCGGTCTCCGACCTGCCCGCCATGCGTCAGGGCGACCAGGTCCGGCTCCTCGGTTACCCCGGCCGGCTCGTGTGCCGGCGCCAGGGAGACGTGGTCGAGGTCGAAGTGCCCGCCGCGGCTCGGAGCGGTCAGCCGGTCCACACCATCGAATTCCGCGTGGAGCGGCACACGGCCTAGTGCCGTACGCTCGCAATTCTGCTGGTTAGTTCTGCTCGGTCTTCTGGTGGTCCGTCCCGACCTTGGCCAGGTAGTCGGTGAGGGAGTTGAGGATCTCGTCAGCGGTCTTGGTCCAGGTGAACGGCCTGGGGTTCTGGTTCCAGGCGGCGATCCATGCCTTTATGTCGGTCTCCAGGGCTTTCACGGAGGTGTGGACGCCGCGGCGGATGAGCTTGTCGGTCAGCAGGCCGAACCAGCGCTCGACTTGGTTGATCCATGAGGAGCCGGTCGGGGTGAAGTGCACGTGGAACCGCGGATGCCTGGCCAGCCACGCCTTGATCCCGGGGGTGTTGTGGGTGGCGTAGATGTCGCACACCAGGTGCACATCCAATTCGGCGGGCACCGCTTTGTCTATCGTGACCAGGAACTTCTTGAACTCGACAGCCCGGTGGCGGCGGTGAAGTTCGCCGATGACGGTGCCATCGGCATGTTGAAGGCGGCGAACAGGCTGGTGATGCCGTGCCGCAAGTAGTCGTGGGTGCGCCGCTCGGACATGCCCGGCATCATCGGCAGCACCGGCTGCGAGCGGTCCAGCGCCTGGATCTGGCTCTTCTCGTCCACGCACAGCACCACCGCCTTCTCCGGCGGGTTGTGGTACAGGCCGACGACGTCGACGACCTTCTCCACGAACTGCGGATCGGTGGAGAGCTTGAAGGAATCCTGCAGATGCGGCTTGAGATCGAACCTCTTCCAGATCCGGCCGATGGTCGACTTCGACAGGCCGGTGCGCTCGGCCATCGAGGCCCGTGACCAGTGCGTGTCCTCGCCCGGCGTGGACTCCAGGGTTGCCACGATGACGTCTTCGACCTGGTCAAGAAGGATCGAGGGCGGCCGGCGCGTAGCACGATCTTCGAGCGCAGCGCGAGGTCCGGCTGAAGGACTGGCGCGGCATCGCCACACGCTTCGACAAGACACCCGAGAGCTACCTCGCCGGCCTCGAACTGCGCGCCCCGATGATCTGGCTCGACGACCTCTTACGAGCAGCCGATTGATCACGACATCACACACGCCCTAGGGCGCGTATCGGGTCGTGATCAATGATCATCGCAGCTTGCGGGGCGGGTGCCCGTCTGGGGTACGGGGCCCGGCGATCTGCGGCTGCGCCGTGTGGGCGCGAGTGACCGGAAGCGATGCCGCAGGCAGGCAACGGGGCCCGAGGACCCCGACTGCGTGCCCGCCGGGACGGTGTGTCAGACCATGGCGAGCCGGTCCACCAGCAGTTCCACCCTCCGCTCGGCGTCTCCAGGCGGCAGCCGTCCCGCCCGGGTCAGGGTGGCCAGCCCGTGTAGGGCCGCCCAGAACACCTCGGTGAACAGTCCCGGGTGGACGCCGTCGCCGGCGACCTCGCCGAGAGTCTCCAGCAGGGCGGCGAAGGCGTCCTGCAGAGGTTGTGGGGTGTCCTCGTTCGCGAACGCCAGGCCGCCGTCGAGCTGGAACATGGCGTCGTAGACCGCCGGGTTGCGTTCGGCGAACTCGAGGTAGGTGCGGGCGAGGGCGGTGACCCGGGTGCGGGGGCCGTCTGCGGCGGAGGTCGCGGCCCGCAGCGCCACGGCCATCTCGGCGGCGCCCTCGAGGGCGACGGCGCCGATGATCTCGCGCTTGCCGCGGAAGTGGCTATAGAGGACGGGCTGGCTGTATTCGATGCGCTCGGCGAGCCGGCGGGTGGTGACCGCGTCCCAGCCCTGCTGCTCGGCGAGTTCGCGGGCTGTCGCCACGATGAGGCGCTCGCGGCCCGCCCGTTCGCGCTGCTTGCGTTCCTGTACCGACATGATTCGATCCTAGCATCGCTAGACAAGTGAGCGGCAGCAGTACTAGCGTTGCCTCATCGGCTAGCAACACTAGATGCCAGGAGGGGTCATCATGCTCAACGCACTCGAGGTCTTCACCACCGTGGTCGTCGGCCTGATGGTGGGGGTGGAGTTCTCCGTCGCCTTCGTCATCAACCCGATCCTCAACGCACTCCCCGAGGACAGTGGCCAACTCGGCCGCGCCCACGGGGGCCGGATGCTCGGCGCCCTGATGCCGGTCTGGTACATCGGCTCGCTCGTCCTCGTCGCGGTCTGGGCCATCGCCGGATGGCACCACGACGGCGCCGGCCTCGCCGTCACCGCCGGCGCGCTGCTGATCCTCAGCGTGATCATGTCGCTCCTGCTGCTCGTCCCGATCAACAACCGGGGCAAGACATGGACCCCCGAGAATCGGCCCGCCGACTGGAAGCAGCAGATGAACCGCTGGGACCGCTTCCACTACGTCCGCGTCGCCGTCATCATCGCCGCCTTCACCCTGCTCGTCGCCGCCCTCGCCTGAGCCCGCGGGCCGACACCACGCTGGCGGCGCACAATCCCCACTCCCCGGGCGGCAGCAGGCCACCGAAATCCCGACATCCGGGAATGCGACTGCCGATGAGAGCCCACAACTGCGATCCCGACAAGCTACGCCCCTCGATGACCTGCGCGGCTCCCGGCTCTGGTTCGGGTGAGGTCTTTGATCCAGATCACCGAGGCACGCAGCTGAAGCCCGGCGAGGTAACTTTCCGGGGTCTTGTCGTAGCGGGTCGCGATGCCCCGCCACGCCTTGAGCTTGTTGATCAGGCGCTCGACGGTGTTCCTCTCCTCGTAGAGCTCGGCGTCGTGGTCGACGGGGCGTCCCCCTTTGCGGCCCTTCCTCTTCCGGTTGGCGGCCTGGTCCCGTTTCTCCGGGATGACGGCCTTGATGCCGCGCCTGCGCAGGTGGGCGCGGTTGCCACGGGACGAGTACGCCTTGTCCCCGGCGACCGCATCCGGGCGGGTGCGGGGGCGGCCGACGGGCCCGCGGACGCGCACCTTGTCCAGTACGGGGATGAACTGCGGGCCGTCGGCGGCCTGCCCGCCCCGTGAGCGCCCCAGCAGAGCGGCCTTCAGCCGGACCCTGCGCCGGCGCCGGACGCCTCGCCGCTCGTCCCGCTCGGGATCGACACCACCGTCCTGCCCGCTTCGTCCCTCGGGACCGCCCCCTTTGACCTGGCCTCCTCCTCTTCGGCGGCAGCCTTCTCCAAAGCGGCGAGCACGTCCTGGCTCGTGTGCATCCCGGCGGCATCGTGATGGGCCCGCACGGTGGTGGAGTCGATACTGACCAGCGACAGATCCACCTCACCCCGCTTCGCGGCCTCCGCGATCAGGCCCTCCAGCAGGGCCTCGAACACGCCGGCGTCACGCCACTGCCGGAAACGATTGGACACTGTCGACCAGGCACCGAATTCCTGCGGCATCTCCCGCCACTGCCCGCCGGTCCTGAACCGCCAGACCACGCCCTCGAACTGCTGGCGCAACCGCTCGGGGTGCGGGCCATACTCGCCGATCGGCAGGTACGGCTCGATGAACTCCCACTCCACATCGGTCAGCTGCGCACGCGTCACGCAAGACGATCTACCGGATCGAAGATCAGCACGAGGGGAGAACCCGCTCATTGATCACGACCCGATACGCGCCCTAGTTCTCGGCCTTCGGAGCTGTCGTAGTAGGCGGGCCCGGTCACCTCACCCAGGTGAACCTCCGGGTACTGCGCTGAGGCGATGGCGACCGCGTCTCCCGGCTGGATGCGGGTGAGGAAGCAGAACAGACTGCTGGCATGACTCGCTCGCTTGTGCCGAGAGTGGTCCGGGTACGACGCGTCGACCACGTCTCGCACTCGCTCCAAAGAGGCTCCAGCGGGAATCTCCGGCGCTTCAGCCACGGTCCAGCCAGTGGGGGATGCGGTTCAGCCCCTCAACGTTGTGGCCACGGATCTGCCAGGTCTCCCAGTCCTCTGCTTCTCGTTCGCCACTCACCCATGGCACGCCCCCCGACGAAACGGCGCATACACGCGGTTGACGCTGCACCAACTCCGGCAGCCTGACCGCTATTGCCCACCATGACCCTGTCCTGGCCGCCGGACGCGACCGAGCCATGACCGTCACCTGGAGCAACGGCTCCAAAGCCGCGATGACCTCCCGCTTCGTGTTCCTGCGGGTCCAGCTCGCCGGACGCCGCCCCAAACCCGCCCCCCAACGGCGTCATCGGGCTGCGGCGGCTGATCGCCCAATGGCCCGAAGACGAGAACGAACCGGTCAAGTACTGGATATCCAACCTGCCCGCCGACATCCCCGCCCGCGATCTGGTCCGGATCGCAAAATTAGGCTGGCGCATCGAACACGACTACCGCGAGCTGAAAACCACCCTCGGACTCGACCACTTCGAAGGCCGCTCGTTCGCCGGCCGGCACCGACACGTCCCCCTCGTCACCGCCGCCCACCTGTTCCTGACCGAACAGCGAACCTGCCCAAAAGCCCCTGCCAGGGCCTGACCCTCTACCAGACCCTGGACCTGCTCCAACACCTCCTGGCCACCTGGACCGGCACCTGCCCCACCTGCCCCACCTGCCGACAACCCACCCCCTGGCAGCCCTACGACACCACCTAACAAAGCCCTCCTAGGCCTGTTAGTACTACCTGCCGGTCAGCTCGCAGCGGTGGTGCCGGTGAGCACGTCGAAGGCGTGGCGTCGGTGGGCGGCGAAGAGCTCCAGTGCGGTCTCGGTGTCGTGGGCGCGAAGGGCGGCGACGAGTTCGCGGTGCTCGCCTGGGATGTGGGAAAGGTAGCCCTCGGCGCTGACGCCGATCCGGGTCAGCAGGAACAGGTGGACCTGGGAGCGGATCGCCTGCCACGCCTCCTGCAGGCGCCGGTGCCGGGCGGCGGTGTAGACAGCGTCGTGGAATGCAATGTCGCAGCGCACCATCGCATGCTCGTCCTCGGCGCGCTCCATGCGCTCGGCCGCCTTCTCGACGGCTGCGATGTCCTCGTCCGAGGCGTGGGCGACCGCCTGCTGGACGGCGAGCTGCTCCAGTGCGCCGCGCAGACTATCGAGTTCGGCGGCGTCCTGAGGGGACAGCGTGGTCACCGTGGCGCCGCGGTGCCATGCGCTGCGGACCAGGCCCTCGCGTTCCAGCCGGAGCAGCGCCTCGCGCACCGGGCCGCGGCTGACGTCCAGCGCATCGGACAGCTCTACCTCGCGCAGCTGCGCCCCGGGGGCGTAGACCCCAGCGAAGATGGCCTCCCGGATGCGGTCCGCGACCTCCTCGGCCAGCCCCCGGCGGCGAGCGGGCGGCACCCTGCTCTGTTCACCCGTCACTCTCGCCTCCCTCGATTGTCTAAATGTTAACATCCAGCCAGGGCCCGGCGGGTGCCGGGCTCGTCCCCCCTCAGGAAGGTGGCCCACGTCCCATGACCATGCTCGACTCCCCCATCCCGCGGTTCCACCTGGCCATGCCTGTCGACGACATCCAGGCCGCGCGCCGCTTCTACGGCGGAGTGCTCGGCCTGGAGGAGGGCCGGAGCGCGGAGACCTGGGTGGACTGGAACCTGCACGGCCACCAGTTCGTCACGCACCTGGCGCCGGGCCGCTCGAAGGGGATACGCAACCCCGTCGACGGCCACGACGTGCCCGTGCCGCACTTCGGCCTGATCCTTACCGTCCCGGAGTTCCACAAGCTCGCCGACCGCCTGCGCGCGGCGGGGACCGAGTTCGTCATCGAGCCCTACGTGCGCTTCGAGGGCCAGACGGGCGAGCAGTGGACGATGTTCCTGCTGGACCCGGCGGCCAACGCACTGGAGTTCAAGGCGTTCGCCGACGACTCGCAGGTCTTCGCCGCCTGACCGAATCCGCAGGTAGTGGCCGGTACATGGTCAGGTTCGCGGTAGACGGGTGATCTGGTGCTGGGCTGTGGCGGGTTGGCAGGCCGACAGCCCGGCTGTCGTGCCGGGGAGACGGCTTTCCACGGCGGATCGGGTGGGTCGGGCCCTGCCGGGGCGGGTCGCCCTGGCGGGGCGGGTCAAGCGGACAGCAGGTGCTTGAGGCGGCGGAAGCGGGCCAGGATGGCGGCGATCAGTTCGTGCGCCGTGGGGGCGAAGCGCAGCGGTGTGAGACGACCGGTGCTGATCAGGCGGGCGGCGCGGTGATGAGTAGGCGGCGGGCGGTGGCGATGCAGCGCGGGCCACACCGAGCGGGGTGATCATCTGCAGCCAGGCGCTGATGTTGCAGGCAAGCAGGGCTCCCCACCGCCAGACCGCGTTCACCGCGTGCACCCCGGAGGGGCAGGTGGTTCAGCCCGGCTCCGTCCCGCGGTATCTCGGAAAGTTCTTCGATCCGGGCCGCCTCGGTGATCTCGTCATCCAGGTCGATGGGCTCGTTGATGGCGATGAAGGAGTAGGCGTAGACGGTGTCGAGTTCGCCGCCCAGGCCAGGGCGAGCTGATGCTTGCCTACGGACCTGACCACCAACGCTGCCCTGCCCGCCCACGAACAAGGAGCTGGGAGACCCCGCCACCGGGACGGCCACCCCGGCGATCACCACACCCACCACAAAACCGCCCCGAAATCACTCGGAAAAGACTTGTGCCGCGTCAAGCTCTTGGCTCAGTGATCTTGGTTTGAAAGTTGGGGGTGCAGGGTCGGGTCCTGGTAGACCTCGATCGGGCGGTGGCCGGCGAGGGCCTCGTACGGGCGGCTGTGGTTGAAGACGTGCCGTTAGTACTCCGCCTCGCGGGCGAGGCGGGGGAAGCCCTCGATCTCCAGGCGGTAGTGATCGCGATCTCCACGGCCGCGATGGGGTCCGCGCCGGTGCCCGAGGGGCTGATGTGCCAGCCGTGCTCGACCTTGGTGAAGCAGTCGGTCACCCCGGTCAGGCGCCAGGCGCCGCCCTTGGTGGTCTCGTTAAGTCCCGCTGCCACACCTCGTCCGAGCGCGTGGGCGGTGAAGGCGGCCTTGCGGGCCTTGGCGAGTTCGCGCCGCTCGCCCCGGTAGCCGACGGTCTGGAACAGATCCCGTCTGCGCAGGGCGCGTTCGACCGACGAGGCCGATACCTCGTGGCCGTCGGCCCACATGAGCCAGTGAAGTTTGCGGTGGCCCCAGGCCGGCCGGTCGCCGGCGTACTTCGCGACGATCGGCTCGATTGCATTGACCACCGGAGCCGGCCACGGCCCCCTTCACCGTCGTAGCGCCGGTGCGGGCGCGGAACTGCCAGCGGACAGCGGCCAGCGGACAGCGGCCAGCGGACAGCGGCCAGCGGACAGCGGCCAGCGGACACAGGCGCGGCGCGGGATGCCGATCAACTGGCAGAACCGCGATGACGGCGTACGCCATGTGCACAGGTAGGTACAGCCGAGATCCACAGCCTCCACAACCGTTTGTGCTGGTGGGGGCGCCGGGGCCAACCGCGCCTCAAGTGTGCGGGCCAGTGCTCGCCGTCAAGGGCGCCCTGCGGGCGTCGCGGCGCGATGGGCTTCCGCCCCACCCTTGACGGCGAGCACTGGCCCAGACCGGGCTGGCTATCGGTTGTGGCCCCGGCGCTGCGGCGTATGGCTCGCTGTGCACGTTCGCTCGCGTGTACCGGGCTGGTACTTTCAGGCGAACACCGACACTCGACGTCGGCATCGCCGCTTGCATTCGGATCACCTTGTGAGGTCCTCGAAGGGCCAGGCGGCCCTCGGCCGACTTCCTCCACACCCGCAGCCCGACATGCGCCTCACCCAGCGCGGCCCTGAGGTCCCTCGATCTGCTCCTCGAGCATCGCCTCCCGGCTCGAGGCGCCCCGGCGGCCAGGCGGCCAGGCCGGCCTTCCCGGACTACAGGAACTGGTCCCGCCACTTCGCGACCGAGGTCTGCGACGTCTTGTTCCGGCGTGCCGCTTCCCCGACCGTCACCTCAGCGGACAGGACCGACAACACGATCCGAATCTTCTCCTCCCGCGGTCACCAGTTGGTCGAACGCCGTGTCCGCGGCGACGGGACCCGGTATCCGCCTTGGTGCAACCATGCGCCGACACCGGTGTAGGGCGCCATATCGCCGTGAGTGCCAGGCGCAATGGTCATTGCGTGTCGCGTCATCAGTTTCCGTCCTTCCGTACCCCACCATCCGCTTTGTGTGGATGAGCCAGGGTATGGTGCGGAACGGGTCGGACGACCTCACGGTTTCTCCCGTTCCGCTGCCGCCGCGAGCACGTACTCGGCCACCTGTGCATGGGTGGCGAACCAGACGTCGGATCGGGAGGTGATGTGGTCGAGCAACTCCGCCAGCACCACGAGTCGCGAGCGGTGGCCGATGATGTGCGGATGCATGGTCAGCTGGAAAAGACCGCCCTCGGCACAGGCTTGGTCGAACTCGTCACGCCAGATCGACAGCACCGCGCGCGGCGGTGTGTAGGGCCGCACCGAGGTGAAGCGGTCCATGATGAGATACGGTCCGTCGTCCCTGATCCATTCGACGGGTATCTCGGCCACCCCGGTCGGCTGCCCGTCCGCCACGATCTCGTACGGGTCGTCATCGGCCATCAGCGAGGAGTCGTAGCTTAGGCCGAGCTCGCGGATGATCTGGAGGGTGTTCGCCGAGAAATCCCACGACGGCGTGCGGATGCCCACCGGGCGCACGCCGGTGAGCCGCTCCAGGACGTCCGCGGCGCGAAAGGCCAGTTCCCGCTCGTCGGCGCCGTCCAGCAGCGTGTTCCGCTCATGGATCCAACCGTGTAGCGCCACCTCGTGGCCACGGTCGACGCAGGACCGCACCTCGCCGTCGTGCAGTAGCGCCGACACCGCCGGGACGAAGAAGCTGGCCGGAGCCTGGTAGCGGTCGAGCAGATCAAGGATGCGCGGCACCCCGACCCGGGCTCCGTATTCGCCCTGTGCGAGCTTTCCCGGCAGCACCTCACCGTCGCGCAGTACCCCTGTCTCGTGGTCGGAGTCGAACGAGAGCGCGACCGCGACGCGCGCGCCGTTCGGCCAGGCATCGGGCCGCAGCGATCGCCCAGCCCTGATGCGGTCGACGTGTCCGCGCCAGGTGGACTCGTCCCACTGCCAGGGTTGGGTTTGCTCGTTACTGCTCACGCGCCCTCCGGGGAGTTGCTGGTGGAACTCACGCGGCACCGAGGACGGCCAGAGCGTTGATCTCGACCAGCACACCGGGGCGTAGACCGACGTAGGTCGTGGTGCGTGCCGGATAGGGCTCGGTGAAGAAATCGGCGTAGACCGCGTTCATGCTGGCGAAATCTTCCTGATCTGTCAGGAAGACGTCCACGCTCAACACGTCATCCAAGGTGCCGCCGCTGGCGGCGAGCGCGTCACGCAGATTCTCCAACGCCAGCCGCGTCTGCGCCGCAAGTCCTTCGACAAGGCTGCGGTCCGGCCGGTAGCCGCACTGACCGGCGACGGCCACCATGGCACCGATGCGCACGCTCGGTGAGTAGGGGCCGCCCGAGGGTGGGCCGGATGCCGGGTTGCCAGCGATGCGTGTCATGTCAGCCTCCGTCGACGGGAAGTGTCGGTTCTCGGTGTGGTGTCTCAGAAAGAGGTCAGGACCCCGTCGACGACGTTGTGGTCCTGGTCGATGATCGGCAGTAGCCGGATCTTGTCGAACGCCGTGCAGGGATGCGAAAGGGCGAGCGTCACGATGTCGCCGGGCGCGAGGTCGACCTCGGGGTCAACGGTCATGAAGGCGTGTTGATCCATGACTTTTCCGATCGCGCCCAGCTGGCGCAGTTCGATAACGGAACCGTCGCGGCGGTAGGCAAGCAGCGGCTTGGGGAGTTCCACGTCGTAGGGAATGTCGCGCTTGCCCGTGCCCAGAATGACAAGTCCCGGCTCGGGCCGTGACAGCACCATGGCCCATGCCTGCAGCGCGTCCTGGAGAAACAGCGGCTCGTCGGGTCCGCGGCGGCCGTCCAGTGGCGAGAGTGCCTGGTACTTGCCCGCGTCGTGGGAGAGGTAGCAGCCGCTGCGCAGGACGAGCCGCACGGGAGCGGCGACCTCGCTCCAGCCACTCAGTTTGGCCACGACACGGTCGAAGTAGGCGCTGCCACCGGCGGTGACCGTGATGGTCGAGGCGTCGAACAGGTCGCGTTGAGCGAAGCTGACGACCAGTCGCCGTACCCAGTCGAGCAGGGCGTCGATGGCGGTGAGGTCCCGTCCGTCGGCGCCGCCTGCGGCAGGACCCTCGTAGGTCTCGACGCCGGCAAGGGCCAGGTGTCGGGAGGCGGCGACGGCCTCGGCGACGGCGAGGGCCTGGTCGTCGGACCGGACGCCGCTGCGACCGCCCTTGATCCCGGCTTCGACGAGCACCGGAAGCTTCCGGGAGCGGGCGGTGCCGTCGAGCGCGTTGTCCATCAGCGCCACGGTGGCCGGGTCGTCGACCAGGCAGTAGAACTCGAACGACGGGTCGGCCTCAAGCTGGTGCGCGACCCAGCGCAGCGCGGCGGCGTCCACGAGTTCGTTGGCCAGCAGAATCCGCGGCACGCCGAAGTCACGCATGATCGCCGCCTGCGACGGGGTCGCCGCGGTGATGCCCCACGCGCCCGCGTCGAGCTGCCGCTGGAGGAGTTGGGGCGCCATCGTGGTCTTGCCGTGCGGTGCCAGCAGGACGTTGTTGCGGGCGCAGTAGGCAGCCATGGCGTTGATGTTGTGCTCAAGCGCGTCGGCGCGCAGTGTCGTGATCGGCAGCGCCAGATCACCGCGGGCGACGTTCCAGCCCTGCTTGCCCAGTTCGGCCAGCCGCACCTCGGCCCCGAGCGGGATTCCCTTGTACCGGTGGTCGATGATCTCGTTGCCGAGCTTGCTCAGTCGCTGGTAATCCATGGTCATTACCCCTCTCGCCGAACGTGGTTGATCAGGCTGCCGATACCGGGGATACGGCATTCGACGATGTCGCCGTCGTCGAGCACCACGGCGCCCGGCGTCCCGGTGGAGATGATGTCCCCGGGGAACAGCGGCATGACCTTGCTGTGGAAACTGACCAGCGCCGACGGGGCGAAGGTCATACGAGCCACTGTGTTGGTGCGCAGTTCTTCACCGTTCTTGACGGTGCTGACGGTGATGTCCTCGATCGAGCCGAACCGCTGGCGCAGTTCCCGCATCGGCACGATGGTGGGGCCGAACGAGAAGAACGTGGGAAAGTTCTTCGACCGGGTCAGAAAGCGGGGGTTGCGCTGCAGGATGTCCTCGGCGGTCTGGTCCAGGATGGGGCACACGCCCCAAACGTGGTCCAACGCCTCGTCCTCGGACACGTTGCGGCAGTACTTCCCGATGACCAGGCCGATTTCGGCTTCCGCGGTGACCCGTTCGCTCTGCTCGGGCAGCAGGATGGTGTCGCCGGGACCGATGATCGTGTGGTCGCCCTTTATGAACGACGCCGGCTCCTCGGGAACGGACTCGGACAGGTCGCCAGCGTGGTCACGGTAGTTCAGCCCGATGCCCCAGATCTTGCGGGGCGAGCGGTACGGGGCCGTGAACAGCCCGGAGTCCGCGGGGTGAAACACCTCGTCGCCCGCGGTGGCCGCACGGGCCGCCAGCCTGCGGTACACGTCGTCGTCGAGCAGTGCCATCGCGTCGCCGCGGAAAGTGAGGTCGAGCTCGTCGCCGAATGCGAGGCCGCGGCTTCCGTCGACCAGCACAGGGCGGTCGCCGCCGGGTCCGCCAACAGTGGCTATCCGCACAGGTTTTCTCCTCGTTGTTAGCGGTGGTCGCTGCTGGCCGAACCGTGTCGCCGGGCATCATTGGACGGCGGATTCCGCTGTCCGCGTCGTGGTCAGCGGAGGGGCGGAATCCGGGGGATTTCCCGACAGCCCTTCCGGTCTGCACGGGTTCGGGTAGCGCTCGCGGCCTGTTAGTCGCTCAGCTCCGTCCCGCCGGGCTCGGCTTACACGGGCTGGGCGGCCAGCACCATGGCCATCACATGGTGGATGTGGTCCGCCGCCTTGCGGGCGGCGGTTTCCGCGTCGCCGACCCGGATGGCCTGTGCGATGTGGATGTGCTCCTGGGCGCAGGTCACGGAGTCGCCCGAGGCAGGGACATCCCGCTCACGCAGGGCCGATGTGAGCACGAGTGAGTCCTTGACCGCCTGTTCCAGGACCGCGTTGCGCGCGCAGCAAGCCATCGCCTCGTGGAACTCTCGGTCGTACTGCCGGAAAAGTGCCCCGTCCCGAGCCTGGGCGTACTTCAGTGAGGTGCGCGCTATCTCCAACATGCGCTCGTGTTCCTCGGTGGTTGCCCGGTGGGCAGCGTACTGGGCGGCCGTCCGTTCGATGCCCGCCCGGAATTCGTAGGCATCCCGAATGGCCTTCACTGACGGTCGAATGACCGTCAACCCTCGTTCGGCGGGTTCGACCAGCCCAATCTGACGCAATCGCAGCAGCGCCTCCCGCACGGGCGTCTTGCTCACGTTGAGCTGCGACGCCACCTTGGCTTCGCTGACGCGAGCCCCCGGGGTCAGCACTTTGTCGACGATGCCGTCCCGAATGGCCTCGAAGACCACTTCGGTGAGGTTCTCGGCCCTGGGGGCCAGCGGAGGAAGGCCTGTCGTAAACATACCCAAATCGTATCTCGTATACGTAAAAACCGACCCCCATCTGACTTCAGGACCGGCCGATCACTGTGGATTACCGGGCAAGACGGTATACGGTATTTCGACACTCGGTCAAGCCCTCGATCGCCAGATCTTCCCAGCCCAAGTGCTGTTTTCTGCCCCCGCACCGCCACAGAAGATCTCGACTGGTTGACCGCCCGGGACTGTCCATATACGGTACACGAAATCTTGCACCGCAGCCGGCGTCCTGGCTCAACCTGGCGTGCCAGCACCGCCGTCGGCGAAGTCCATGCCGCCCCGGAAGGGACACCCCCCGTGCACCCCAAACCCGAGCGTTTCCCCGAGTTCGAAAGCCTTGATCGGCTGGCACTGGCCGAGATGCGGCCCCCGGCCAGTCCCGCGGGCGTGGTCGGAGCGCTGTACGGCCTGCTGCGCTCGCCCGACGACCCGCCCCTGACCTACCAACTGGCGCAGGCGATGCTGTCCGCCGCGGGCAGCCGCGTGCTGATCGTGACGGGACTGGTCGAGCCGCATCGCTTTCCCAACGGAGAGATCGATGGGCCACTGGGATCGATCGCGCTGGGCCGCGCGCTGACGCTGCTCGGCTACCCCGTGACCATCCTGGCCGACGTCGAGGTCGTCCCCACCCTCCGCGCCCTGCTCGACATCACGCCGGTGGAGGGCATCGCCGTGCGGGCGGGGGATTTCGCCACGGTTGAACAGGCCCGCGGCTTCGCCCGCGAGTTCGGTCTCGTGGTGGCGATCGAAAAGCTCAGTCGCAACAGCAAGGGTGTGCGCCATCTGGTCTGGGGCACACCCTGCGAAACCGGCGACCCGTACGCCGATGACTACATCCTCGCGGCCACCGAAGCCGGTGCGATGACCCTCGCCGTGGGCGACAACGGCAACGAGATCGGTTTTGGAAAGATACCCGTCTCGTTGGCCAGCGCCGCGCCCCGTGGCCAGTCCTGCGGCTGCCCCTGCGGTGGCGGCATCTTCGCCGCAACGCCGTGCGACCTGATCCTCCCCGCTTCCGTGTCCAATCTCGGCTGCTATGCCCTCACCGCGGCACTGGCCGTCCTATCCGGCCGAACCGACCTCACCGTCTCTGGCGACCAGGTGCGCGCGTGGATCGAACTGGGCCTCCGGTCTGGTCTGCGCAGCGGGGGCATCGACGACCCGGCGTTCGCGGGCGACGACGGCATCCCCACCCGTTATGTCGCGGCGCATGCCGACCTCATTTCCGGAGTCGCCGCCCAATATCAGCTGAAAGCCCCCGCCCCAGACTCGGCTGTTGCGCACGACACGACCCCCTCCAGGAGATCGCAGTGACCGACATAGCTGAAACAGCCACCGGTGGCTCCACCACAAAACCAGCAGGTAGTTACGGACGGAAAGCGGTCTTCGCGTCCGCCGTCGGCTACGCACTGGACGGCTTCGACAATCTCATTCTCAGCTTCTGTCTGGCCGCGATCACCGCGACGTTCGCGCTCAGCACAGCACAGGCCGGCCTGCTGACCACCCTCACCCTGGTAGGGGCGGTCGTCGGCGGCCTCATCTTCGGTGTACTGGCCGACTATCTGGGCCGGGTACGGGTGCTCACGTGGTCCATTCTCGTCTTCGCGATCTTCACCGGCCTGACCGCGCTGGCGTGGAACTACGAGGTGACGCTCGTGTTCCGCTTCCTGGCCGGAATCGGTCTCGGCGGCGAGTTCGGCATCGGCATGGCACTGGGCGCCGAAGCCTTTCCCGCCGCGAAACGCGCACAGGCCACGTCGTGGGTCGGCATCGGAGGGCAGGTCGGAGTTCTGCTGGCCGCGTTCATCTCCGCAGTCGTACTCCCCCTCGGCGGCTGGCGGCTGATGTTCGCCATCGGCGTCATTCCCGCGGTGATCGCCTTCGTGTACCGGCGGCGGCTGCACGAGCCCAGCAAGTTCACCAAGGTCGCCCAGACCGGCACCCGTCGGCAGTCCCCGATCCGAGCGCTGTTCGCCGACCGGGGGTCCACCCGGTCCACCGTGGGCCTCATCGTGCTGACCTCGGTGCACAACTGGGGCTACTACGGGCTGATGAGCTGGCTGCCCTTCTACCTGTCCAATCAGTTCCACTACTCCATCACCAAATCAGGATTGTGGACCGCCGTCACCGTCGGCGGAATGATCGTCGGAATCTACGTCTTCGGACGGCTGGCAGATCGGTTCGGTCGTCGACCGGCCTTCCTGCTGTTCTTCGTCGGCTCCGCCATTTCCGTGCCGGTCTACGCCCACCTGACCAGCCCCACCGGCCTGCTCGTCGGTGGAGCCGTCATGGGCCTGTTCGTCAACGGAACCGTCGGTGGCTACGGCGCCCTGATCAGCGAGTCCTTCCCCACCAAAGCACGCGCCACCGCGATCAACGTCATCTACAACATCGGCCGATGCAGCGGTGGATTCGCACCCTGGATCGTAGGACTGATCGTCGGCACCAGCGGGTTCGTCACCGCGCTGACCATGTTCGCCGGACTCTATGTGATCAACATGCTGGCCCTATTCCTCACCCCCGAACGCAAGGGCTCCGAACTGACCTGACAACCGCCCGCGAACAACCACCGCAGTACAACATCAAGGAGGAAACTAATCGTGGATCTGGGCTTGCGTGACAAGGTCGCGCTGGTTCTCGGCGGTGGAGGCGGCCTCGGAAGGACGATCGCCACCACCCTCGCCACCGAGGGAGCGAAGATCGCCGTCGCCGACGTCAGCGAGGACGCGCTGGAACAAGTAAGCGCGCGACTGGCTGATATCGGAACCGACTCGCTCGCACTGAAGTGGGATCTCGGCGATCTCGACGCGATCGATTCGCACGTCGCCGCGATCGAAGCGGGACTCGGCCCGGTCGACGTGCTCGTCAACATCACCGGCGGCCCGCCGCCGACCCCGGTCGCCGGCCAGCCACAGCAACTGTGGTCCGCGCAGTTCCACTCCATGGTGTTGTCGGTGATCGCGATCACCGACCGGGTGCTGCCCGGAATGCGCGAGCGCGGTTGGGGCCGAGTGATCACCAGCACCTCGTCCGGTGTGGTGACACCGATTCCGAATCTGGGAATCTCCAACGCGCTGCGCTCAAGCCTGCTCGGCTGGTCCAAGACACTGGCGCGCGAAGTCGCCCGCGACGGCGTAACCGCCAACATCGTCGTGCCCGGCCGGATCGGGACCGACCGCATCAGGTTCCTCGACCAGGCCAAGGGCCAGCGCGAAGGCCGGTCCCCGGAGGACGTGGCGAAAGAGAGCACCAACTCGATCCCGGCCGGGCGCTACGGCGATCCCCGCGAATACGCCGACGCCGTCGCGTTTCTGGCCAGCGCGCGCGCCTCGTACATCACCGGCTCCATCCTGCGCGTCGACGGCGGGCTGATTCCGAATGTGTGACGGACGGGACGCTGCCGCGAACATGGGATGGACGCGCTGTCGTTCGCTCCCCGCGGGCCGGACCACCGCGATGACAGTGCGGGGTGGTGTGCCACACCCGGTTGCTCGGCAACGGGGATCCCCATCTTCATCAACTCCAGAATGACAGTGTCCCCGGCCTGAACACGGTCACCCGGCACGGCCACGATATTCCACACGTTCGCCGCCAGCTCGGCCACGATCTCGCTCATCCGTGCTCATCCGGCATCGGGCTCGCACCCGCGATGCCGATGCCGGTGTCACAACCTCCGTCGACGAACTCCGCCGTGTTTCTGTACGCCTAAACGGGGCCACCGGACAAGGCTTACGACCGGCACACCGTAGGCCGTCCGCGTGATACATCCGGACCGCCATCTCTGAACCGATCCATGAATACTGCTAGAAATGGAGTGGTGTAAATGAACCTTGACGAGCTGGCGCAAAACGAATCCGCAAAAACCGAAGGCGAATGGAAGGAAAGGATCTACAGAAAGGTATCCTGGCGCCTGTTCCCGCTGATCATCGTCTGTTATTTTCTAGCATTCCTTGATCGCACAAATGTTGGGATCGCCAAGCTCCAGATGAACGACGAGCTAGGTCTCAGCGATGCAGCCTTCGGTCTTGGTGCAGGGCTTTTCTTTATAGGTTACGTGTTGTTCGAGGTGCCGAGCAACCTTTACATGCACAAGATAGGTGCGAAAAAGACCATCTCTCGCATTATGGTGCTATGGGGGATAGTCTCGGCATGTTTCATGTTCGTTGAAAACCCGGCTGAGTTTTACGCCTTGAGACTCCTCCTAGGCGCCTGCGAGGCCGGGTTCTTCCCTGGAGTCATCCTGTACCTAACCTACTGGTTCCCTTCTGATATGCGGGCACGGGCGATTGGAATTTTTATTCTTGCTCAACCCGTGTCCGGTCTAGTTGGAGCACCGCTGGGCGGCTGGATCCTTGGGTCCTTTGACCATGTCGGCGGGCTGTCAGGTTGGCAATGGCTGTTTCTCATTGAAGGCATACCGTCGATAATCCTCGGTATCGCGGTAATCTGGCTTCTTACGGACACGCCACAGGAGGCCAAGTGGCTGACGGAGCGCGAGAAAGGTCTCGTTCTCGGAGAGGTGAAAAGGGACCGCGAACTAAAGAAGTCGTTCGCCTCGCATTCACTTAGCGAGCTGGTAAGAGATAAATACATGATCTTGCTAGTCGCGCTAGTGTTTGCGCAATCCATGGGTTTGTACGGGCTGTCGTTCTGGCTTCCCACCCTAGTAAAAAACGCGGGGGTCGACGGCACTCTTATGACCGGAGTCGTCACTGCGGCCCCCTACGCATGCGGGATTATCGCCATGATATTCGTGAGCCGAAGCTCCGATCGGCGACATGAAAGGAAATGGCATCTCAGCGTGCCATTCTGCGTGACCGCAGCCGGGATCTCGACGAGTGCGGCACTGGGCGGCAGCAGCACGATAGCCTCGATAGCTGCTCTCTGCGTGGCGGGTGCTGGCGCCTATACCGTCGCGGCACTTTGCTGGAACGTGCCGCCTGCATTCTTCACCGGTGTCGCAGCTGCGGCAGGGATCGCAGGTATTAACGCACTTGGGAATCTGGGCGGATTTGTCAGCCCGTACTTGATCGGGCTGTCGCAGACTCTGAGCGGCGGTACTGCGCTCGGCTTCTATATACTGAGCGGCGTGCTTGTGGTCGGCGCGATCCTTACTCATCTACTTCCTGCCGAAAGGGTGAACCGCTGAAATCGACGGCGCTGCACATATCGCGGCCCAAGTCTGCGCAAAGCGCCTGTGTCGTTATTTGAAGGGAAACGGCAAGCGGCGGGATGTCGGCAAAGCTTCCGCTGGGCGTTCGACCTCAGCCGGCATCAGCCGCCTCCGGAAGTACACGGGAACGGCCGAATTACGGGCATCCAGTGTTCAGCTCGTCGGCCCGTCCCCGGCCACCGGCCACCTGCGGCAAGGCAGCCGACCCCGACTTCCCCATCGAAACCCGCGTCCATGGCGGCCCGCCCGTCCACCACGCCGGCGGTGGCTTCGAGCCG
>NZ_JBSFMS010000112.1:0-23263 GCF_053599675.1 Streptomyces sp. NPDC000880
CTCCCCCCATCGGCCCCCCCCCCGGCGCGGGGGCGCCCCCCCGCCGGGCGCCCCCCCCGCGCCTGCGGCCCCCGGCGGCGATCACCGCCCGCGCCGGACCCCGGCCTCCCTGCGCGAAAGAGGCAGATGTCCCCTGGGGAGGCCCACACGGGAGGCCGACCGGGGGCGACAGGTCATCTCCGTGGCCCTGCGGCTCTGTGCTGTGATCGCGCTGTGGCGCGCCTGCGGACGTGCCCTGTGACACGTCTGTGACCGTCGGCGGACACCGTCATGAAGTCGCCCGGGCAAGCTTTTCAAAAAGCGGACAAATAGCAGTATTCGGGCATTTGTCTCCTGCTTCCGAGGGTGTGAGCAGTGATGACCGAGCCGATCCGTCGGAGGAAATCCCATGAGCCTCACACTCACCACGCCGTACGCCGAAGCCCCCGCATCTGCGCTGGCCCCGCGTGAGAAGGAGACACTGCGACATATCGCCGCAGGGCGCACCTACCTGCAAACGGCCCGCCACATGGGGCTCTCCAAGCACACGGTCGACGCCTATCTCCGCCGTATCCGGGCCAAGCTCAACATCAACAGCACGGCCGAACTCACCCGGCTGGCCATCTCCCTGGGACTGTGACGCCCATCCACCCGCGCGGGAAACCGCCAAGAAGGCGATCCGGCGCCCGTGCACGTCCCCGGCACACGCCGCACTGCACTGCCGCTGCTCACCGGCCCGGGCCGAGCTGCCCACCTCGGCCCGGCCCCGTCAGCAGCGGCACGTCAGGGCGACAGCGCTCCGGCCGGGTACGCGAAGGACCGCGGGAAGGTGCGGCGGGACCACCAGCAGCGTCGCCGGCGCGGCACGGACCGTCGCAGCACTGAAGACGATCGTGTGGCCCGCGGTGAGCATGGCGGCGTGACGCGGACTGTGCCCGTCGGCGATCTCGCTCACGCAACCGCGAGACGGTCAGCAGCCCGTAGTCGATACCCAGATCCAGGCCGGGCGCCGTGGTCGCGTTCAGCGCGGACACCGGCGCATCGGTGACACTGCCCAGAACGCTCAGCACCGGCAGCGTCCCGGCGATGGCCAGGACCCCGGTCAGCAGGGGCAGCAGCGCGGCCACCACACTGCCGATCAGCCGTCCCCGGCAGGACAACGGCCTCGGCCCGCTTCAGGTCCGGGGCCGGGAGGTCCTGGATCCCGGCATCGACGAGAGCCGGCCCGCCCATGTGCACCTTCGGGGCCGTCTTGCCGTCCGCCGCCGACCGGGCGGGCGATCCGCCGGTCGCCGGCGCCTCACGCAGCCGCTTGACCCGCGGACCGGGCTGCTCGCCGTCGCCGTCCGCATGCGCGGGCAGCATGGCCGCGCGGCCTCCCGGCTGCGCAACTGGGCCACACCCGTCCAATGCGAGGTCACGGCGCTCACATGCGGCGCCGCGAGGTGCCCGGTCAGATCCTCGCCCGCGCCCCGGGCAGCGGCGTCGTCAGCAAAGCCACCGGGCACCTGCCCGGCGACGACCGGGTTCGAGGACGCTGCGAAGCGCTCGGCCGTCACGTGGGCCGCGAAGCTGGAGTCGGAACGGGGATCGTCGTACCCCTGCGTCTTCAGCCGGCCACTCGCTCCCGTACCGAGCACCACGGACAGCATGAGGAAAACGAGCGCCACGAGGAGGACGAGTCGAGGAGGACGGGTCGGGGACGACGGGTCGCAACCTCTCCTGTCGGGGAGAAGATTCGAGCCTCCGGTCCGGTTGGCGCTTGGCTCCTGTCTCGCAGCGGGTCGATTGCCACCGTGCCTGGTGGGCGCGGGAGGCGGTAGTCCCGGCTTGTCGTCTCGTGGCGCCAGGCCGGGAAGCACGTACAGGGGCCCACGGGTGGCCGTCCGGCAGGCCCGGTACGACCAGGGCGCGGCCAGGGCGCGGCCAAGGCAACGCCGGCCCCGCGGCCGGGCCGGCAACGTCTCTTGCAGCCGCCGGACGGCATCGGTGGGCGCAAGGCAGGCGCACGCCGGCGTGCGCCTGCCTCTGCGGGCGCCCGCAGAGGCGGGAGCCCGGCGGCAGGACGTTCAACGGGACAGGACAGCGCAGGTACTCGGTGCGTACCGCGTGGGCGCACAGCCGGTGCGCTGCGCACCGCCGCACGGGGCGGGACACGCCGTCACCGAAAGGGTGCATCAGGGCCGGTGAACGGGCGCGGGCGGCGCTCCCCCGGCCGAAGAGGCCGGGGCCGGGCGCAGGCCAGTGGGGACCAGGACCCCGCACGTCCCGCGCGAGGGACAAGGGGCACGTCGTCAGAGGGGCCCTGTGCCGCTGGGTTTTTGCGATGTGCGAGGGCTTCACCGTGTGCGGGGGTCAGGCTGCCCGGGATGCGGTGGTCAGCGCCTGGGAGCGAAGGAGGTCTTCGCCGTACAGGTCCTGCACCCAGTTGGTCTGGTAGATGGTCTCCAGATACCGCTCACCGAGATCCGGGGCGATGGCCACCGCGGTCAGGCCCTGCTCCTCCTGCCGGGCCAGCCAGTCCATCGCGCCGCTGACCACCGTGCCGGTGGAACCCCCGAACACAAACCCGCGCCTGGCCAGCCGGTGACAGGCCCGGATGGTGTCGGCCTCCGCCACGCACACCACATCGTCGACATAGGACTCGTCCAGCAGCGGCGGGCGCCTGCTGGTGCCCAGGCCCGGAATCATCCGCCGCCCCGGGGCGCCCCCGAAGGTCACCGAGCCCGCGCTGTCGACGGCCACGATGTGTACCGGCCGGTGCCACTCGCGGAAGTAGCGCGCGCAGCCCATCAGGGTTCCGGTGGTGCCGGCCCCGACGAACAGCACATCCAGGTCCGGGAACTGCCGGGCGATGGCCGGGGCGGTCCTGCGGTAGTGGGCCATGCCGTTGCTGGGGTTGGTGTACTGGTTGAGCCACACATAGCGGTCGTCGGAGGCGCACAGGGCGCGGACGTGGTCGATGCGTGCGCCGAGGAAGCCGCCGGCCGGGTCGGGCTCGGTGATGACGTGGACCTGGCTGCCCAGGGCCTCCATCATCAGCCTGGTCGACAGGTTGCAGCGGGAGTCGGTCACGCACAGGAACCGGTAGCCCTTGCTGGCTGCGATCATGCTCAGGGCCACGCCCAGGTTGCCCGAGGACGACTCGACCAGGACCGAGTCCTCGGTCAGCGGGCCGTCGCGTTCGGCGGCCTCGACCATCTCGGTTGCGGCCTTGAGTTTGATCGAGCCGGCGAAATTGAAGCCCTCGCACTTGAGGAACAGCGACTTCCCGAAGATTCCCTCGAGGTCGACGTAGAGGTCGTCCTCGTTGAAGGCCTGGGGAACGGATATGACGGGCATGGTCGTCTCCTCGAATGCGGCGGAGTGCCTCCCGGCCGCTGATCGGTCTCGGCGCGGCCCGGGGAGGAATTCGGCGGCGAGTTGCGACTCGCCGGAACACCTCCAGTACGCCCGAATCGGAGCAGCCTTGTCATGCCACCGGAATTCGGGACTTGACACGCACCCTGTTCGCGCATAGGCGGCCGTGGTCGTGCCCGGGGGAGGGGCTGAACCGGCCACCGGCACCAGGGTCATCCGCCCGCTTCCGGGCCTGGCCACAACCGTGTCCCGCCCCCGTGACCTGCCCCACCCCGGTACCTGGTCCCCGCCCCGGAAAACGCTGGGCCGGACGGGGCGGTCAACGCAATTCCCGGGCGAATTCCCGCGGATTGAACGGGTGCCTGTGATACGCGGTCGTAAGCCGGGAGACGCGCACCAAAAGCAAGGGAACACAGGGCGGTGACCGGGGCAGCGGTCGGGCTATCAAGACCGGTGTGTTGTGTCAAGCCCCGAAATTCAGGGGCAGGACAGGAATTCCCCGGCCGGGCTTACTGGAGAGGCGGGCATCACGAATCCGTCCGCGCCGACCGACGCTGACCGAAACGTCTTCAAGGAGCTCACGTGCTAGGGAAATCTGTCGAGGTCTTGACGGCCGGTCCGGCTGACATCTCGACCCTCCAGGACGGCGGGGACGCCGGCCCGGCGACCGGCACCGAGAGGCTTCTGGCCGAGGTGCTGGCCGGCGTCGTGCGCGTCGAGCAGGTGCCGGCCGACAGTCACTTCTTCCACGACCTGGGCGCCGATTCCCTGGTGATGGCCCAGTTCTGTGCGCGGGTCAGGAAGCGGGCGGACCTGCCGGCGGTGTCGATGAAGGACATCTACCGGCACCCCACCATCCGGAGCCTGGCCACCGCGCTCGCCGACGCCGCGCCGACCCCCGCCCCGTCCCCGTCCCCGTCCCCGGCCGAGGCTGCGGAGGTGCCGGCACCGGCGCAGACACCGGCCGACGCGCAGACACCGGCCGACGCGGGGGCACCGGCCGGCGCGGCGGCGCGGGCCGAGGTGCCGGCACCGGCCGGTACACGGCGCTACATCGTCTGCGGAACGCTGCAGTTCCTGATCTTCCTGGGCTATTCCTGCCTCGCGGCCCTCGTCGCCGCGGAAGGCTACGGGTGGATCTCCGCGGGATCGGGTCTGTTCGACTTTTACCTGCGGTCCCTGTTCGCCGGCGCGAGCTTCCTGGGCCTGTGCACCTTCCCGGTCGTGGCGAAGTGGACGCTCATCGGCCGCTGGCGATCCGGCGAGTTCCCCCTGTGGGGCATGGCCTATCTGCGTTTCTGGGTCGTCAAGACCCTGATCCGCACCAGCCCCCTGCGCCTGTTCGCCGGTTCACCGCTCTATGTGCTGTACCTGAGGGCGCTCGGCGCGCGGGTCGGCAAAGGCGTCACGTTCCTCTCCCACGCGATCCCCCTCTGCACCGACCTGCTCACCATCAAGGAGGGCACGGTCATCCGCAAGGACGTGCTCCTGTCCTGCTACCGCGCCCACGCCGGCCTGATCCAGACCGGCCCGGTCACGCTCGGCAGCAACGTGCTCGTCAGCGAGCACACGGTCCTCGACATCGAGACCTCGATGGGTGACGGTGCCCAGCTGGGCCACGCCTCCTGCCTGCACACCGGACAGCGGGTGCCCGACGGCGAACGCTGGCACGGCTCGCCGGCGCAGCCGACCGAGGTGGACTACCAAACGGTCGGCCCCGCCGACTGCCTCACCGTCAAAAGGACCCTCTACTGCGTTCTGCAGCTGCTGAATCTGCTGGTGGTGTATCTGCCGCTGGCGATGGGCGGCGTGAGCGTCCTGCTCGCCGCCGTCCCGCAGCTTCATGCGTTCCCAAACCCGCAGCCGGCTGCCTTCACCAGTGCGGCGTTCTACGCCGATGCCCTGACCAATTCCCTGGTCGTCTTCTTCGGCTCCATGCTCGCCGGCCTCCTTGTCGTGGGCACCGTGCCGCGTGTGCTCAACCGGGCCATCAAGCCCGGCAAGGTCTATCCGCTGTACGGCTTCCACTACGGCATCCAGCGGGCGATCGCGCTGATGACCAACAGGAAGTTCTTCGCCACGCTCTTCGGCGACAGCTCCGGCATCGTCCACTACCTGCGCTACCTCGGATACGACCTGTCCCGCATCGAGCAGACGGGGTCGAACTTCGGCACGCAGGTGCGGCACGAGAACCCGTATCTGAGCTCTGTCGGCACCGGCACGATGGTCGCCGACGGGCTGTCCCTCATGAACGCCGATTTCTCGAGCACGTCCTTTCGGGTGTCCCGCACGTCGATCGGGGCCCGCAACTTCCTCGGAAACCGCATCGCCTACCCCTCGCGCGGCAAGACCGGCGACAACTGCCTGCTCGCGACGAAAGTCATGGTCCCCATCGACGGACCGGTGCGCGAAGGCGTGGGCCTGCTGGGCTCACCCAGCTTCGAGATCCCGCGCACGGTGATGCGTGACAACAAGTTCAACCACCTTCAGACCGGCGACGAGCTGCGCCGCCGCCTGGCCGCCAAGAACAAGCACAATGCCGCAACCGCCGGCCTGTACCTGCTGGCGCGGTGGATCCACTTCTTCGTGATCACCCTCATCACCATGGGCGCAGTCGACCTCTACCCCTCGATCGGCGCACCGGCGATCGCACTGGCCAGCGTCCTCACCCTCGCGTTCACCGTCGTCTACTTCGCGCTGACCGAACGGGCCGCCACGGGATTCAAGGCCCACAAGCCCCTGTACTGCTCGATCTACGAGCCCTCCTTCTGGCGCCATGAACGCTTCTGGAAGATGGCCTCGGTCGACTACATCCAGGTCTTCAACGGCACCCCCTTCAAGAACGTGATCTGGCGGCTGCTGGGGGCCCGGATCGGCAAGCGGGTCTTCGACGACGGCTGCTTCTTCCCGGAGCGCACCCTCGTCACCGTCGGCGACGACAGCACGCTGAACGCAGGGACCGTGATCCAGTGCCACTCGCAGGAGGACGGCGCCTTCAAGTCCGACCGCAGCGCTCTTGGCAGCGGCTGCACCCTCGGGGTCGGCGCCTTCGTCCACTACGGCGTGACGATCGGCGACGGTGCCATCCTCGCTGCCGACTCCTTCCTCATGAAGGGCGAGGAAATCCCCGAGGACGCCGGGTGGGGAGGCAACCCGGCCCGGGAAATGCGGGACAGCAAAACCCACCGTGAGGCCCGCCAAGAACACAACCACGCCCACGCCGCCCCGGCACGCGGCAACTGACACCGCGACAGCAACAAGCAGAGGAAAAGACCCGATGGCAACGCATGTGAGTCGCATTCAGACCGGCCGGGAGTACTGGCGCGGCGCACTGGGCGCCGGCGGTTTCACCCCGGCCCCGCGCTGGAGCCTGAGCCCGGTGACCGGCGTGGGGGAGTACGAGACGACAGTCCCCGACGACACCGTGACCGGGCTGCGCCGGCTGGCGGGCGAGCTGGCGGTGCCACTCGGTTCGGTCCTGCTGGCCGCGCACGCCAAGGTGCTCGCGGCACTGTCCGGCGAGCAGGAGATCACCACCGGCTACGTCGCCGAGGGCGGCAGCCTGCTGCCGTGCCGGCTGACCATCGCACCCGCCTCATGGCGGGAACTGCTGCACAACACCCACCAGGTCGCAGCCGGACTGCTGGCACACCAGGACGTCCCGGCGAAGGACATCGACGCTCAAAAGCGCGAACTGGGCCTGACCGGGCCGTCGTTCGAGACCGTCCTCGATCTCACCGGCGCCGGCGCAGACCTCACCGAGGACACCGCGCTGCGGGTGGGTATCGCTCACCACGACGGCCGGCTCGTACTGCGGCTGCGCTACCGCACCGAGATGCTCGATGCCGACAGCGCCGCCCGCATCGCCGGCTATCACCTGACTGCGCTTGCGCTGATCACCGCCGACCCCGATGCCGAACACGCACGCCAGAGCCTGCTGTCCGACCAAGAGCTGCGGTTCCAGCTCGAGCAACTGGCCGGACCGGTCCGTAAGTTGCCCGATATGCGGGTGCATGAGCTGTTCGAGGACCGGGTGCGGATGCATCCCGATGCGCTCGCCGCCGTGCACGGCGAGAGGCAGTGGACCTATGGGGAGCTCAACGCCCGGGCAAACCGGCTGGCCCGCGCCCTGGTAGCCCGCGGGCTTGCCCGCGAAGGCGTCGTCGCGGTGGTGAGCGAACGCAACCTCAACTGGCTGGCCGCCGTCATCGCGGTCTTCAAAGCCGGAGGTGTCTACCTCCCCATCGAGCCGCACTTCCCGGCCGAACGCATCGCTGCCACCCTCTCCCGCGCCGAATGCACCCTGGTGCTGACCGAACCCGGCAGCACCACCACCCTCGACCATGCACTCGACTCCCTGCCCGGAGCCGGGAGGCTCTTCGTCGAGGCGGCCTGCGAAGAAGACCACGCCGACGATGATCTCGGCATCCACGTCACGCCCGACCAGCTCGCCTACATCTACTTCACCTCCGGCTCCACCGGTGAGCCGAAGGGCGCGATGTGTGAACACGCCGGCATGCTCAACCATCTCTACGCCAAGATCGACGACCTGAAGGTCGGCGAGGAACTGGTGGTGGCCCAGACCGCGCCGCAGTGCTTCGACATCTCCCTGTGGCAACTTCTCTCCGCGCTGCTGGTCGGCGGGCGGACTCTGCTGGTCGAACAGGACGTCATCCTCGACGTCCCCCGCTTCCTCGACACCATCGCCGACGGCAAGGTCACCGTCCTGCAGGTCGTGCCCTCCTACCTCGAAGCGGTCCTGACCGAGCTCGAACGGCGCCCCCGCACGCTGCCCGACCTGCGCTGCGTGTCGGTCACCGGCGAGGCGCTGAAGAAGGAACTCGCCGAGCGCTGGTTCACCGCCCGGCCCCGGATCGCCCTGGTCAACGCCTACGGGCTCACCGAGACCTCCGACGACACCAACCACGACGTCATGGACCGGGCGCCGGACCGCATCCTGCTCGGCCGTGCGGTCAACAACGTGCACATCTACGTCGTCGACGAACACCTCACACCGGTGCCCCTGGGCGCCCCGGGTGTGATCGCGTTCTCCGGGGTCTGTGTCGGCCGCGGCTACATCAACGACCCCGAACGCACCCAGGCGGCCTACCTGGCCGATCCGCACCGCGAAGGCATGCGGCTCTACCTCAGCGGCGACTACGGCCGCTGGCACCCTTCGGGGAAGCTGGAGTTCCTCGGCCGCCGCGACGCCCAGGTCAAGATCCGCGGGTTCCGGATCGAGATCGGCGAGATCGAGAACACCCTGCTGCGCCTCCCCCATGTCCGCGACGGCGCGGTGGTGGTGGCCGAACGCGCCGACCAGAGCAAGCACCTGGTCGCCTTCTACTGCGGCCCGGGGCCCCTCGACACCGGGACCCTTACCGACCGGATGGGTGCCTCGCTGCCCGCCTACATGGTCCCCTGCGCCTTCCACTGGCGCGAAAGCCTGCCGCTGACCGCCAACAGCAAGATCGACAAGAAGGCACTGGGGGCGCTCGCCGCGGAACTCGGCACCACCGAGGAGACCCACGAGCCGCCGGCCACACCGACCGAGCAGCGCCTCGCGGCCGCCTGGGGACACGTCCTCGGCGTCCAGGAGGAGAGGATCGGACGCCGCGACCACTTCTTCGACCGCGGCGGCACCTCCCTCTCGGCGGTGAAGCTCGCCATCGCCCTGGACCGCGCCGTGTCCCTCAAGGACGTCACCGCACACCCGGTCCTCACCGACCTCGCCGCCCTGGTCGACAACCAACCCCAGCGCCACGCAACCGAACCACTGACCTCCTCCTGAACCACACCGAAAGGAAAAGGCACCATGCCGTACCCGACCCCGGCGTCCCTGCTCGAGGTGGACCTGCACCCCGGCAAACCCCCCATCCTGCACACCGACACCCCCGACGACGCGCCGGCCTGGGCGGCCGAACACCACCACGCACTGCGCACCCTCGTCACCGAACACGGCGCACTCCTCATCCGCGGCCTGCACCTGCGCGACGCGGACCAGGCCGGCGCCGTCCTCCACCGCCTGGCCCCGGCGCTGATGACCGACAAGGAAGCCTTCGCGCCCCGCCGGACCTACACCCCGGGCGTGTACTCCTCCTCGACATGGCCGCCGAACCAGCCGATGTGCATGCACCACGAACGCAGCTACACCCTCCAGCCCCCCGGCCTCATGCTGTTCGCCTGCCTGAGCGCACCCACCACCGGCGGAGCCACCGCCATCGCCGACGCCCCCACCGTCCTTCAGGCACTGCCCACCGAACTGGTCCACCGCTTCGAACAGGAAGGCTGGCTGCTCACCCGCACCTACAACGACGACATCGGCGCCCCCTGCGCCGAGGCTTTCGGCACCGACGACCGCACCGCCATCGAGGACTACTGCCGCACCCACGCCATCGACTTCGCCTGGCAGCCCGACGGCAGCCTGCGCACCCGCCAGCACCGCCCCGCCGTGACGGCCCACCCGCTCACCGGCCGCCGCTGCTGGTTCAACCAGATCGCCTTCCTCAACGAATGGACGATCGAACCCGACATCCGCGAATACCTCATCGACGTCTACGGCGCCGACTCCCTGCCGTTCAACACCCGCTTCGGCAGCGGCGACCCCATCGGCGAGGACATCATCCAGCTCCTGGGCGACACCTACACCGCCCACACCGTCCGCGAGCCGTGGCAGAGCGGCGACCTGATGCTCGTCGACAATGTGCGCACCGCGCACAGCAGGGAGGCCTACGAGGGACCACGCGAGGTACTCGTCGCCATGGCCGAGCCGCTGCGCCTGGCCGACTGTCCGCCGACCGCCGAGGTGAGCCCCCGATGACCGCCCAGCGCCCGCCCGCCACCAAGCCCCCCCTGTCTCAGCCGCCCACCGTGCCCCCGTTCGCCGTGATCTCCGGTGCCCAGGTCCAGCAGGCCCTGGGGGACCGGGAAAAGCAGATCGTGGACCTCATCGAGGCCACCTACCACCTGCACGCCGCCGGAGAGTCGGTCAACCCGCCCTCCTACTTCCTGCGCTTCCCCGACCGCCCCTCCTCCCGGATCATCGCCCTGCCCGCCTCGATCGGCGGCCAGGTGCGCGTCGACGGCCTCAAATGGATCTCCAGCTTCCCCGACAACGTCGAAGCAGGCATCCCGCGCGCCTCGGCCGTGCTCATCCTCAACGACCACGACACCGGCTACCCCTTCGCCTGCCTGGAAAGCTCCATCATCAGCGCCACCAGAACCGCCGCATCCGCGGCACTGGCCGCCGGCCACCTCACCCGCAACCGGCAACGCCCCACCCGCATCGGGTTCTTCGGCACGGGCCTGATCGCCCGCTACATCCACACCTTCCTGACCGCCGTGGGCTGGTCCTTCGACGAGACGGGCGTCCACGACCTGTCCGCCGACAGCGCCGCCGGCTTCCGCGACTACCTGGAGCAGACCGGCACCGGCGGGCAGATCACCGTGCACGACAGTGCCGAGGAACTCATCCGCTCCAGCGACCTTGTCGTCTTCGCCACCATCGCCGGCGAGCCGCACATCAGCGACCCGGCCTGGTTCGACCACAACCCCCTGGTCCTGCACGTGTCCCTGCGCGACCTCGCACCCGAGATCATCCTCGCCTCGGCCAACATCGTCGACGACGTCGAACACTGCCTCAAAGCCAACACCTCCCCGCACCTGGCCGAACAGCTCACCGGCAACCGCGACTTCCTGCACGGCACACTCGCCGACGTCATGAGCGGACGGGTGACACCTCCCACGGACCGGCCCCTGGTGTTCTCACCCTTCGGCCTCGGAGTACTCGACCTCGCCGTCGGCAAATACGTCTACGACGAGACGGCCCGCTCCGGGCAGCTCCACGTCATCGAGGACTTCTTCCACGACCTGCGCCGGCACGGATGACCGGCCCACAGCACCCTGCCGCGCAGGAGGAGGCAGGCGGGCCTGTCGTATCGGCTGCCCAAGGCCAGGAGCAGGGTGCTCCGCGGCCGGGAGTGGCATCGACGGATGTCTGTACGGTGCCCTGCAGCCGGGCTTGTGGTCGTACAGGTGCAGGTCGTCTTCGAAGGCCTGGACGACGCGGTGCCCGTCGTCGCTGTAGGGGATGGCGCCGGCCCACAGCACCGGCAGGTCACTGAGGTAGGTCTTGCCCTTGACGGCGTCAGGCAGGTTCTTGCGCTTGTCGTCGTAACGGGCCCGGTGCACACTTCGCGGGCACCGGTGCCGCAGAAGATGAACTGCAGTCCTTCGGGCAGCGGGTTCTTCGCGTAACCACCCATACAGCGAACGCAGTTCATCCTCGTACCTGTCGCTGTTGATCCGCACATGGACCTGCACCATCCCCCTCTTTTCAGCCGGCTTTGCACCGGTGACAGCACGGCGGCATCCTGCCCGCCGTCGCAGGCTGCGTCACCTGCGCAATCGGACAACTGCCGGAAGGAAGAGACCGACAGGAAGCGACGCGCGTGCGCCGAGTCGGACGACTGTCTGATCGGCCAACCAAATCCGCCCTGCGTGTGTTTCGCGTGTGATCCAACACGTGTTTCAGGTAGTGTTTGGCGTGAGGTGATCTCTGTGTCTGATGAGCAGGACGAGCTCTTCGCGGCTGTCGATACCCTGTTGAACGAGGCGGCCGCGCCGGATGGGCTGCCCGACCCGGATGAGCGTAAGCGGCTGCGCGAGGCCGCCAGTCTGAGCCAGGATCAGGTGGCCAAAGCGCTGTCCGTGCGGCGGGAGACGGTGGCCGGCTGGGAAGCCGGCCGTACCGAGCCACGCCCACCCAAACGCGCCGCCTACATCCGGCTCCTGGACGGCCTCGCCGCCCTCCACCCCACGCCACAGGCTCCTTTTTCCGCGCCGGCTGAGCCCCAGGCGCCGATCCGTCCGGGCACCGCACCGCAGACGGCCCTGCCCGCGCCGGCACCGACGCTCCCCGAGCCCACTGCTTCTCCTGCCCCCCGTCCCGGCCGACCTGCGCCACGCACACGGCCGACATCGCGCCGCCCGGCCGCGCAGAAGGCAGTTACGAAGCAGACTGCCGCTCCCTCCACCGTCGACCCGCGCTTTGCCAACGGTCCGCTCGCGGTCCTGGACGGCGACCGATCCGTGTATTGCAACGGCGGTCTGGTGCTGGACTGCCCGGCCACGGACATCGCCTCGCTGGTCGAATGGACCTTGGGCGAGGCGAAGTTGGGCGCGTCCCGGCTGCACCGCTCGGGTAAGGACGCCGATCCGCTGATCGTCATCACCGCTGCGGCCGCCGAACGGTTCGGGCTCCCGGCCGTGCTGGAGGACCGGCGAGGCCTGCGACTGCCCGAGGACCACAAGGTCGTGCGTCAGCTCGCCCGCGCGAAGTGGAAGCTGACGAAGCGTGGCTTCGGTCCGTGGGCTCGCATCTACCGTCCGGCGCAGTCCGGCCAGCGCCAGTGCGTGCAGCTCGCAATCCTGCCCTGGGGCGCGCTTGATGCCCGGGCGTGGGGGAGTGCGGACCAGCTGCCGCCGGCGGACCTCGCGGCGGTGCTGGGCGCGTACGCCACGCGGGTCATCACGCCACGCGGCTCGACCGCGGTGTCCGGCCTGGAGTTGATGACCGCGCTCAGGCCTCCGACCCGCCCGGTGAAGGACGAGGCCACCGACACGTGGGTATCGGGTCCGATGCCCGGTTCACTCACGGAAGCTGTGGACCCGGCGCCGCCGGAGGCCCCGGACGAGCACCCCGTCGTCGCAGCTCTGTATCCGCGCGGCCACCAGCGCACCCCGGCCGAAGTCCTGGACGAGGAGGCCTACGAGTGGACCCGTGACCCGGAGCTGCTCACCGATGCCGAGTGCACGAAGACGTACGCGGTCGGCATCGACGTCAACATGGCGTTCGCCGCGGCCGCCAACCGGCTCACGGTCGGCATCGGTCCCGCCGCGCACGTGACGGCCCCCACGTTCAACCCGAAGCTGCCCGGCTCATGGCTGGTCGACCTGTCCCACATCGCGTGCGACCCGCGCCTCCCCTCACCGTTCACCCCGCACGGCGTGACGCCGACCGGCCCGGCCTGGTACGCGACCCCGACCGTCGCCTACGCGGTGGAGCTTGGCCACCAGGTGCAGCCCGCCGAGGCCTGGATCCGTGCGGATAGCGGGCCGTACCTGGACGCCTGGTACACCCGGCTGCGCGGCGCCTATATGGCCACCATGGAGCAGCTCGGGGTCGTGAGCGGCATGAACGAGAGTGACTTCCTGGCGGCGATGAACGAGCACAAGACCAGGGATCCAGGGCAGGCCGCCGTCCTGTCCGCCATCAAGGCGACCGTGAAGGGCGGCATCGGCAAGCTGCGTGAGCGGCCGCAGGGCGCCGGATACCGGCCCGGCGAGCGGTGGCCGGCCCTGGAGCGCCCGACCTGGCGTCCCGACATCCGCGCCGCCGTCATCTCCGCCGCCCGCACCAACATGCATCGCAAGATGCTCAAACTCGCCACAGCGGCGGACCTGTTCCCGATTGCGGTCCTCTCCGACTGCGCCGTCTACCTGTCCGACGGACCTGGCCCGCTCGACTTCCTCCCGCGCACGCCCGACGACAAGCCGCTGCCCGGTGGCTTCCGCCTCGGAGTCAGCCCCGGCATGGTCAAGCACGAGGGGACCCAGGATCTGTTGCGGGCCGTGCAGATGCTCGATGAAGGCCACAACCCCGCCCGGCATATCAAAGGCACCGACGCCGGACTCGACGGAGAGTAGACCACCTCATGGGCATCCTCGAAGACAGCCTCGACAAGGCCGCGGCAGCGAATTTCACCCGCCCCATCCCCAAGTCCGCGCGGGCACAGATGGGGTTCTTGGTGAAGCAGGAGAAGGGCTCCACCAAGGCCGTCGCCCAACTCCTGGGGACCTCGCAGCGCACCGTGGAGCGCTACCTCAAGGGCCAGTTCAAACAGCCTCGGGGGGACCTCGCCGCCCGCCTGGTCTCGGAGGTAAACAGGCGCTGGCAGCCCCGGGTGCGCGACAAGGCCAAGAAACAGGCCGCTACCAGTGGCGGCATCGTCATCGAGACCCGTGCCCGCTTCGGATACACGGCCGCACCCGGCACTACCGACGACGCCCGCATCCGGCTCATCACTCAGCACCTTCCCCCCGCATACGCGGCCCGCCTCTTCGACGCCCAAGCCGCCGGAGCCGGTGAGGAGCAGTTGCGCGACATCGCAGCAGAAGGACTGCAGGAGATCTACTTCAAGGACCGCGGGCGGCGCGCCTACGACCTCCAAGTCGCGTTCACCGACATCGATTACGTCGAGATCGGCTTCTAGACAACCCGTTGTAGACACGGCCCGGGCGGTTCATGTGACTGAGCGCTTCAGTTGGCCAGTGAGCGTTCGAGTTGGCCGCGTGAGTGTTCCGTGTCGATGTGACTGAGTGCTGACTTGGCGAGTGAGCGTTCTTCTGGGCGAGTTGAGTGTTCGAGCCGAGGCACGCAGACTCTCCTGCCGTCCGCCCGGACGGCATGCCTCGCGACGTCTGGGCCTTGCCACCCGTCCTGTTCGTCAGCGCTGTAGCCGTCGACGGGTGTCGGTGACGAACGCCGCCCAGCGGCTGTCCTTTCGGAAGTTGAAGTCGGAGACGGTCCGGTCAAGGTTCATCAACGTGCTGAGGAAGCCGCCGAGGCCCGGCAGCAGCTTGTTGCCGGCCATGCCGACGGCCATGCTCCCGAGGGTGCGGAGCATGGCTGGCCTGTGCGCACGCCGGAACGCTTCCGCCTGATAGTCGGCGATGAGTGTTTCCACTTGTGCGGCGAGTGTCTCCGCTGCGCCTCCTTGAGAGGGCTGGCCAGCAAGAAAGGCCCGCAAGTCCTTCACGCGTTTGTCCTTGCGCAGGTCGTCGATGTACTCGTGGTAGGCGCCGCGCGGTCCCAACGCGTCCGTGGTCCGCAAGTGCAGGACCTGCTCAATCCCTGCGATCTTGTAGGCGTCGAAGTACTTGCTGGTGTCCTTCACGGGGACGAGCCGGCGGCCTTCTTGCACCTGGATGATCTGGCCGTCTTGCGCGATGACGATGCGACCGTTGATTTGCGTGACGACGAGCTGGGGGGCGAGCTGCATGATCGATCCGCTGTTGACGATGCACTCCAGGGGGCCAAGCTGCAGGGCGTCGGCGACCAGCCACTCGGCCGTTTGGTCGAAGTCGACACGAACACGGTCGTAGAAGGTGGAGCCGCTGCGGAGGCTGTTGGGCTGTAGGTCGCACTGGTGGCCAGCTGTCTCCATAGCGGTGGCAATGCGCTGCTGCAGATACTGCGCCTGCTGTTCCTGCCTCTGCTGCCGCAACCGCCAGTCGGGCCCGTACTCAAGTACCCAGTTAGCGAAGGAAAGGTCAATTTGATTGCTGGGATCCTCCATGTCGAGGTCAGGATCCTTGGGCCGGGTGGTCATCGAAGAGAATCCGAGAGACTGCTCGATGACGGGGTCTTCATAGATGTCGGGGGGAGTGGGCGGAAAGCTCTGCCGGGCCTGCTCGTAGGCTTCCGTGGCGATGCTCAGCAGGGCTGAGTCGTCCTCGACGAAGTGAACGAAGTCCAGCTCCTGCATGCCGGCCGGGCAGTCCTGCCTTCTGAGGAACCACAGTTCGTCGTAGCAGAGCATCAGCCCCACCGCGTTCTCCAGGACCGCGTTGGGCTCGTCCCTGCCTTGTACTTGATGCCGGTTCGCCAGGTCGTAGTAGGCCGGAGCGAACCGGCCGAGGAAGGCGCGCCGCTTCGTCGGCTGCCATACCTGTTCTGTCAGCGGGATGTTGGGCACGTCGCCTCCCGGCGGCTGGCTGACGAAGTTCACGGCTGTCCCTCTTGTCGTGGTCCGCGGCCCCCTGCATAGCCGTTGGGACAATCATGCTGCTTCGATCGGCCGCATTCGCCAGCTCATCCGGTTCTGTCGGTGACAACTACTGCGGAGTGTCCGGTGTCGATGGCTTGGGCGAGTCGGTTGGCGTAGTCGTCGAGCAGTGGCTTGAGCTGCTGGTAGAAGGGCACTTGGTTCTGCCTGAGCCAGTGCCCGATGGTGAACCGGTCTTGGCTCCATGTCGTTTTGTGCTCGAGATCGGTGCGGGCTTCGGGAGGGCATGGGGCGAACTGGGTCTCGCCGTGGGTGACCTGCGTCCAGATGTAGGTCGTGGCGGCGAGGCGTGCACGGTCGTCGGAGACGTAGTTGGGGCTTGGCCGGCGCTTCAGCTGGTCGGCGATCTCTCGCCATGTGTCCGGCGGCATCGCCCAGTCGCGGAGGCGTTCGCGGCGGTGCTGGTAGTCGATCAGGGGTGAGGAGGTGAGCTCTGCGGTGATCCCGTCGACGGCATTTTCGTAGGCATCGGGGGTTCCCTGGCGGAGGATCCATGCGGTGATGGGTGTGCCCAGGCCCGCTCCGGCGATGCCGAACCCGAGGAACTTGGCGGCGTCAGGCATGCTCTTGCCGAGAGCTCGTCGGACGAGGAAGGCGGAGGTTGTGCGCCCCAGGACCGGCATGCTGACGCCGGAGGTGAACGCACCGAGGTGACGTTCGGCCCAGTCCAGTGGGAGGAACGCCGGGACGTGCTGGGGGCCGTAGTCGAGTCCGCGTTGGGGCAGGCGTCCTCCGCCGGTGGAGCGGGTGCCGCAGCGTTTTCGGTGGGTGGAGACCAGGTACTCAGCGGCGTTCTGGAATCTCTCGGAGCAGTCGTCCTGGTATCGGCGGAAGGCCACGTCCCAGCTGCGGTGACGTCTTGGGACGATGCCGCTTCGGGTGCGGTTCTCAACCGGTGCGAGCGGAGTCAGTGCGGTTCGCAGGTCGTCGGCCGACAGGATGGAGTCGGCGGCCAGGAGGATGCTCGCGCAGGCGCGGGCGCCCTGGGGCGGGGTGCTGATGTCGCCGCGGGCGTAGAACCGCCTCGCGTCGGCGATCCACTGCCCCAGCGGGAAGGCGGCGAGGGAGGCCGGTCACCCTTCGATTTCCGCCTCCTCGCCGGTGGGGACGCGGTAGGTGAACGGCACGCGCAGGTTGCCGTGTTCGCGGGCGTAGATGACGGCGGCTTCCACCCGCCGCCGCCAGTGTTCGGTCTCTACAGTACCCGGGGCTGTTCAGGCATTGGGATTCCGCACCACTGGGTCAGGAAGCACCGCTGGGTGGCCCGAGCTGCAGATCTGGGGCTGGGGGGTCAGCGGCCGGTCCATGGGGTGAGGGCTGGGATGGGTGCGGCGAGGAAGCGTCGGAGGCTTGCGGGGATCGTTGTGAGGCGTCGGTGCTCTGTGGGGACGGGGAGGTCGGCTCGGCTGAGGGTGTCGTTGAAAGCGGTCAGGAGGTCCTCGAGACGGCTGGTGCTGGCGGTGGGGCGTGGTTGGCGGGGGGCGGGGCGGGGCTGAGGTGGCGTGGGGGTAGACGGCGCCGGCGGGCGGGGGCGGTTGAGTGCCCGCTGCACCACTGGGTCGGCGTATTTCTTCCGGACGGTGTCCTGGTTCAGCCCCAGACGTTTACCGATCTGCTCCCACGAGGCGCCCCGGTGCTTGGTGCGCCTGACCATGACCGGCGTCATCTGCTCGAGCCGGCCCTGCAGTTGCAACAGGAGTTCCAGCGGTTCGGTGGCGGACGTGTCGGCAGCGGCGAGGACTTGGAGCACTGCCTGAGCGTCCTTCACTGCCTGAGTGAGTTCTGCATGCAGGTGCTTGTCGAACTGCTCTGTGTTCACGCCCAGGTTCTTCTGCCGGTACCGGTGGGCCGCTTGGCGGCACCTGGTACTGCAGTATTCGCCCGGGCGGCCAGTGTGCTGTAGCGGCAGTCGACTCCCGCACCACTTACACGTACCTGGCGAAAATGTGTTCCCCATCGTGCGTGTTCCCTTATCGGGCCACGACCCGGGCGACGAAAGGGTAGCGCCGCACGGGAATCGTGACGAAAAGCGGTGCTGATGCATCCGTTCTGTAGGGAACAAATGCGTCGGGAGGACAAACTGTGGGCCCGGTGTGAGCGGTCCACTCGCGCTCGAGCCGCGCTTGCTGCTTGTCCTTAACGAGGGCGGGAGCGGCCGACGTGACATCGGTGAGCTCGGCGAGCGGACCGACCGGGACCTGGAACCAGGTGGTGCTGCACGGCACGAACCTGACGCTCGGCACCGAGGTGGACCTCGCCTCCAATGGCACACGGGCAGCTCAGCACGTACGACGTCGCTCCGGGCACATACGAGATCGTGGCCGACGTCCCGGGATATACGGCCGGCCGGCCATGCGTCCCACTGGAGCGAGCGTGGCGGACAGCAGGCGCTGGACCCACGCGGGCGGTGAGCCCATGAGAACGACATCGCGGAACTCGTGCATGGTGACGGCCGATTGGAGGAGGGACGGCAGTCCTTTTCGGTTGACCTTGCCGTCGCGGGCGAGTCCGAACATGGTGAGCCCGGCTTGTGCGGCGCGGTCTCCCGGTGTCACATCGACGACGACTCGTGCCTCTTGGTCGCCCACCTGCCACCAGTCGTGCAAGACGCCTGCGGGGACTTCGGCGAACTCGCCCGGGCCCAGCAGGTGCTCGTTGCCGTCGATGTGGAATCCCACGGTGCCGCGCACGACGTGGAAGCGCTCGACGGCCTTGGGGTGGATGTGGGGCCCGGCCACCCGGGTGCCCGGGCCGGGCGGTGAGGTGGCCGACCATGGTCCGGTCGGGGTGTGTGAAGGGGTCGGTGAGGATGACGGTGTGTTCCCCGGTGAGCGGGTTGTCGAACACTTGGCCTCGGCCTGTCTGGTGGGGGAACGGCAGGGTCACGGCAACTTCCTTTTGACGGGTGTGTGGTGGTGGTCAACACGATGGGTGGGGACAGCGGTGTCTGCGGTTCGCCGGCTCAGGCCGAGAGGATGCGCAGGATCAGCACGGCAGTCGAGGCAAGAAGTAATACGGCAGGGCTGGGCGTGCCCTTGTAATCGCGCTTGCGCAGGTGGGTTCCGACCGCACCGACGAAGTAGAGCGCCAGGCCGATGGCGGCCGCGATGCCCAGGGGCGCCCACCAGATACCGATCAACAGGCCGGCTGCACCGGCGATCTCGCAGCAGAACGGGAACATGCCCAGTGGCACGCCGAGGCCGGTGAGGCCGTCGACGACCTGCTGATTGCGGGTGAGCTTGGTGTACGCCGAGACCAACAGCATCAGGGCCAGCACTATCCCGGCGATGCCGTAGGCGAGAGACATGTCCACTCCAAGGATCAACAAAGACTCACCATGGAGAATAACAAATAGTTGATTCTCTTCAAGTATCTTGGACGGTTGATTATTCAAGGTCTGATAGCATCTGTTCCGTGATGGAGAAGCGGCCTGGACTGGCACTGGCTTTCGCGGGGCGGATCGCTGGCATGCGCATACGAGAGGCGCTGCGGGCGCACGGCCTCAAGAACAACCACGCGCACGTGCTCATGGTGCTGGCCGACCAGGGAGCGACCGGCCAGCAAGCCCTGGTGCAGACCCTCGGTGTGGACCCGAGCGTGCTGGTCGCGATGCTCAACGACCTGGAAAACGCCGGGCTGGCCGAGCGGCGCCGCGACCCCGTTGACCGCCGCCGGCACATCGTGGAGATCTCACCGCGCGGAACGCAGCTCGTGACGGACGTCTACGCCGGCATCGCGTCCGTCGAGGCCGAACTGTTCGCCGCCCTGGACCCGAACGAGATCGACGTGCTGCACAAGTTGCTCATCCGCATCAAGGACACCGCGGGCGACGACACCTGCGACGCCGCCGACGACGACGCACCCTGAAGCGGCGCTGCTCCACGCCACTTCGCCAGCACAACGGAGGACGTCCGATCGCCCTGACCCTCCGGAAAGCCGGAGTGCCCGAGGGGACGTCAACGAGAGCCGGATCGCAGCGAGGTGACCGTGCCCGTGGAAAACGGACGCTCTCTTGTCGTAGCAAGTCGCCACGGCGCGGAAGCCCTTGAGCGCGTTGATGGTCCGCTCAACTTGGGGTCCCCGTAGTAATCGCCGAGAAAACAACGGATATCGCTGACCTACAGGGATATGCCGTGCCGATGGTCGGGTTGGTCGAGTAGGTGAGCAGGTTTGGCCTCGGGCCCCCGCTGGCACGCCGCCACGGGCCCGAGCCGCCGCGTGGCGGGAGAGTCGCGCCGTACGGCGGGGACCGGGCGCGGCGCGGGGGACGATGATCGGGTACGCCTGCCGGAACCGTGCTGGTGTTGGTGGAGAGCAACCACCAAGGCACCCGAAGCGAAGGAAACCCCATGGTCACGGAGCGCGTCCTCGCCGGTCCCGGCATCGTCGAGCTGGACATGCACGTCGAGTACCTGCCCGCCTTCCGCCCCGGCCCGCGCTCGAAGCACTGCCACGGCGGGACGATCGTCTCCATCGGCCCAAAGTCCGTCCTGTGGCGCCCGTACAACTGGCACTGCAACGTCCGTACGGCGCTCGAGGCCATGCGCATCGACGTCGCGATGCACTCGCGCCGGGGAGTCTCGTTCCCGCAGCCCGTGGCCGGCCTGCCGAACGGGGATTGGTGGGTGTGGAGCCTCGCCGAACGCCTCGCCTACGCCGCCGAGCACGGCATGGCCAGCGAGGAGACGCCCGCCCACGCTGAGGACGGGGACCCGCTGCCCGACGAGGAGCGCCCGTTCCTCGCCCCCGGGATCGTCGAGCTGGACATGCACGTCGAGTACCTGCCCGGCTTCCGGCCCGGCCCGCGCTCGAAGCACTGCCACGGCGGGACGATCGTCTCCGTCGGCCCAAAGTCCGTCCTGTGGCGCCCCCTCGGCTGGCACACGGACCTGCGCTCACCGCAGGGCGGCGCCAGAGCAGGGCTGGTGAAAGGGCGGCGAGTACGGGCGTCAGCCCAGTCGTCCGCCGAGACCGCCTTCGGGAGCGACCTCCCAGCACAGGCCCGTCAGCGGGTGCCGTTGCCCACGGGACGCGTGCGATGCAGGCGCTGGAACGCGTTGAGCAGCTCGTACTCTATCCACGCAGCACTCGAGTGCCGATCAGCCGGTACATGCCCCGCTCGACTCGCAGGTGCCGGGACGAGGTGAACACCCGGTACATGTAGTCGCCCGGTGGCCGGTGCGCCACCACGAGCGCGGCCAGCAGGGACAACGCAAAGACGATGCCCGTACCCGTCGCACCCATTCAGCGTCGGCCGACGGCGGGGGACCGGAAACAACGGTCGAGGCGTACGAGGCCCGCAAGGGAGCCGGCGTCACTTCGACGAGCTGGCCAACCAGTGGCCCTCCGCTCTCCGCTTGCGCGACAGCTGCGAAAGCCACGGCGCCTGGCGGCCGCGTCATCGAGTAGCGCTGTAGCTCGCGGGATCTCCGATAGGACCGACTGGCGTATGTCGACATTCCTCCACCGGTGAACGCTGCAAATCTGTACCCAACAGTCACGAGGGGTGGGGTAGGGAGCGGTAGGGATGGCGCGCGCTGTGTGGTCCGGCCCCTTTAGTTTGGTCACTTTGCCCATCGGGCTCGCGCTGGCGACAGACTCGCACGCGATCCATTTGCACCAGATCGAGCGTGGGCCCTCGGACCGGGTTCGGAATGCTTTCACGACGGCCGACCTTGGCGTGCAGACGAAGTCCGAGTCGTATCAGCGGGCCGCCGACGCGAACGTCCCGGACGCTCCAGCATGAACCTCGACGAGCTGCAGCGCGCCTGGCCCGTCACACCCGTGCCCCCTGTCCCGGGGAGCAGTGTCGATGCGGCTCTGCGCCGTTCAGAGGTCGGGTGGTGCCCGTGACCGCCCCGGACCCGGGATCGGCGACCAGGACTGTGCGGCTTGTCCTGGTCGCCGATCCCGGGCTGGCCGCGGAGATCGCCCGGGAGCTGGCTTCCGATCTTCCCGACCGGCTCAGACGGCAGCTCGGTTCGCAGACCGAGTGGCAGGTGCGCACGGTCACCGCTCCGTTGGTCGCGGACGAACAGGTCGAAGTGTCCGACATGGCGGAAGTCGTCAGCGCGCTGCTGCCAGACGACGACTGGGACCTCGCCGTCTGCCTCACCGATCTCCCTCGCCGCGCCCACCTGGCTCCGGTCAGTGTCGAGGTCAGCCCCGACCGCCGTGTCGCCCTGGTCTCGCTGCCCGCCCTCGGAGCGCTGGGTCTTCACCCGCGGGTGGCCCGGGCCGTGGTCGGTGTCGTCGGCCGGCTCGCCCCGGATATCGAGGGCCCGGCTCTGCCCGCTGTGCTCGGCCGCCGTGCCACCGGCGCCGAGAGAGCAGCAGAGGACTCCGGGCCCGGCCGGGGGGATCCGAACCGCTACGTCGTGCCCGGTCTGCGCGGCCACCTCCGCTTGGTGTCGGGCATGGTGCGGGCCAACCGCCCCTGGCGGCTGTTCACCAACCTCTCCAAGTCCCTGGCCGGGGTGTTCGCGACCGCCGCCTTCGGCATGATCAACGGCAGCGCGTGGCTGATCGCCGTCGGCCTCAGTTCTTGGCGCCAGGTGTTGATCGCGGTCCTGTCGGTAGGCGCTCTGACCGCGTGGATCATTATCGATCACGAACTCTGGGAGCGCGCCGGCGGGGATCTGCCCAGCGCTCGTGCCCGGCTCTACCTCTACAACCTCGTCACGGCCGTCTGCATCTCCCTGGGCGTGCTGTTCCTGTACGCGGTGCTCTTCGTCGCGCTGACCGCGGTCGCCGCCCTGCTGCTGGTCCCCTCCGTCTTCGGCCAGATTCTGCAGCAGCCCGCTCAGGCACACGACTATGTGGCACTGAGCTGGTTCATCACGTCCATTGCCATGGTCGGCGGCGCCTTCGGCTCCGGTCTCGAGGAAGATGAGGCGGTGCGCAATGCCGCCTACGGTCAACGCCACCGCGACCGCTGGAAAAGGCTGAGGGAACAAGGCGTCGCGCTGGAGAAAGACGCTTAGCCTCGATCCACCGACTGTCCCGTGTCCTGTGGATAGAGAAATGAAGAGAGGTGCCTGCTGACCTGCGAAGATGGGAGTTACCACACAACCATC
>NZ_JBSFMS010000113.1:0-23257 GCF_053599675.1 Streptomyces sp. NPDC000880
GGATACCACCCGCCCATCCCCGGACACCGACCCAAACCGGATAAGAAACCGGTCTGAAGATCACTCTCAAACCACGCCGGTGGATCGAGGCTTAGTGCGGTCTAGACAACAAACAAGGGCACGCAACGGGCACGCCGCTACACATCGCGGAGGGCGTCACGCAACGCCTCGGCTTGGAGATCGAGCGCCCGGCGCATCGCGTAGCCCGTGTGGACAGTGTGTGAGCCGATTTCCTGTTCCCGGGGCTTTGATCCACCGAGTGAGCCCGGCCAGACTTCGCTGCTCCCGAGTGTCCCCTCGGCTGTGTGCGCCGGCGGCCGCCCGAGTACGAACGACCTGCCCCGGTTGTTCTATGCGGAAAGGCCACGGCTGCGTTGCGGGAGGTGGTCAATGGCGTCTGTATCGGAGGTGGCAGCCGCTGAGCTGACGTGTTCGCCCTCCGCTTCCTCTGTGCTGACGTGTTCGCCGGCTTCCTCGTCGAGCCGGTCGACGAGCATCATCGCCACGTCGTCCGCCAGGCAGCCCTCGGTGTGGCGGATCAAACCCTGGTGCAGTTGTTCCAGGAAGTCCGGCGGGGTGCAGGCGGGCACCGCCTCCATGGCCTGGGGAAGAGCGAAGAAGTCCTTGTCGCGATTGCGGGCTTCGATCACGCCGTCGGTGTACAGCAGCAGACGGTCGCCGGGTGCGAAGGGATAGCTCTCCGCCTTGGCCGGAGGGCCGGAGACGAGGTCTTCCAGGCCGAGGGGTGGTAGTGGTGACGCTGCCATCAGGGCCTGAACCTTGCCCTCGTGCAGCACCAGTGGAGGCAGATGGCCTCGGTTGACCACCTGGACCACGGGCCTGTCGGGCCAGTCGGGCACCTGAGCCACGAGCGCGGTGACGAAATCCTCCGCCTGCTCTTCTCTCTCGCACTCTTCTTCCCCCTTGTTCTGATCCACCTCCCCCTGAACCACCACGTCCTCCTCCCCGGCGACACCCGGTACGGCGCGCTCCCGTTGCAGCGCGGCGGCGCAGTGGTTCATGACTTCTACCAGTTCATCCTCGTAATGCACGGCCTCCCGGAACGCGCCCAGCACGGCTGCGGCCAAACGCACAGCGGGTAGCCCCTTGCCACGGACGTCACCCACGATCAAGCGAATCCCGTACCGGGTCTGCACAGCCTCGTAAAGGTCACCGCCGATCTGCGCTCCCGTCTCAGCCGCGAGGTACCTGCTCGCCACCCGCACCGGGCCCAGCCGGGCGGGTACAGGCCGCAGTACGACTCGTTGCGCTGCCACGGCGATCCTGCGGATCTGCTCGAGTTCGCTCTGCCTGCGAGTACGTATGGCACTACTCAGCATGATGCTCGCGATGGAGACCAAGAGGATGGCCAGAATATTGGTATAGACCTGCTGGCTACCCCACGACTGGTTGAAGGTGGCGGTGGTTACGCTGACGGCCAGAGCGACGGCCGCTGCCCAAATGGTGCCTTTGGGGCCCGTCATCACCGCGGCCAGGGCCGGCGTCGCGGTGAGGATGGGGCCCGTATACAGAAAGTGCGCGGGCGAGAGCTCGATCCCCACCACGAGCAGCGCGAGGATGAATGGCACACACTGCGCGAGCGTCAAGAGGACCCGGCTGTGACCGCCCGTTCCTGGTTGAGGAGATGAGCGGAAGAGTGATCGCACAGGTTTCAGTTTGCCCTATTTTGCGACATCGGGCTGTCCGGTGATCCGTGACCCACCTGGACATGTGGGGTTCCGCCGAAACGCCGCCCCGCTCGACCAGCCCCCGACCTCGTCGAGCAGTACTCTGCAGACGAAAGCCGTGTATGAAGGCCTCGATGAATGACCGGAGACCTCCTCCTGCTGCCGAGGACACGACATGAGAGCCGTTCGAGCGCGCCGCGTATGCCTCGTGCGAGTCGGTGCCTTGGCGCTCGCTGCCGTCTGCGCCACCGGGCTCGCTGCCTGTGACGGCTCCGGCAGTGCCGGGACGGACTCGTCGCCCCCCACCGGCTCACGGGACGTGACGATCGGCATCGTTGAGCTGAACCTCACCAACCCGTTCTTCAGCACCCTCGAGAACGCAACGGAACGTGCGGCCAAGGCCAACGGCTGGAATGTCATCACCGCCGAGGCGAAGGTGCCCGGCGATTACGCCACTCAGGTGGCCGCGGTCGAGAACATGATCACCAACAAGGTTGACGCGATCGTCCTCACCCCGGCGCACTCGACCGCGCTGGTCCCTGTCGTGCAGCAGGCCCGGGCCGCGGGGATCCTCGTGGTGACGGTCAACGGGACGCTCAGCCCGACGGACGCCGCCGACGCCACCTACGCCACCGACAACTTCGAGGCCGGCAAGCTCATCGGCCGGTGGGCCAAGGACCAGAGGATCAGCGACCCGCGCATCGCGATGCTCCTTTACTTCGACCTTTCCGACGGGCCCTCCCGCGGCCGCCGCGACGGCTTCCTCGCCGGGTACGGCATCACCGCCGCCTCTCCGCTCATCGTTGGCAGCGCCCTGACGAAAGCCACGGTGGACACCGGCCAGGTGGCCATGGAGAACCTGCTCGCCGCGCACCCGGACATCAACCTGGTGTACACGACCAACGAACCGACCGCGCGTGGCGCCCACACCGCAATCGCGGACAAGGGCCTCGCCGGCAAGGTGACAGTCGTGTCGGTCGACGGCGCGTGCAGCGGTGTTCGGAATGTCAAGGCGGGAACGCTCGGGGCGACCGTCATGCAATACCCCGGTAAGATGGGCAAGTTGGCCGTGGACGCGATCGAGAAATTCGTCCAAGACGGCACCAAGCCCTCAGGCGTCACTGACTCCGGCACCACACTCATCACCGACAAGCCGGTCAACGGCGTTCCGTCCCAGACCTCCGCCTGGGCCCTGGCTCACTGCTGGGGGCAGTGATGGGCGCTCCGCCGCCCATCCGCGACGGCGGAGCCTCGCGCCACAAGTCGCCCTCCACATGGGGCAACCGGCTCAAGGCCGCCGCCACGGCCCAGTCCTCCGTGCCATTAGCCATTCTCGTGGCGACGGTCGTCGTGTTCAGCCTCGCCACCAGCACGTTCCTCAACGCGGCGAACCTCTCTCTGATCGCACAGCAGTGCGTCGTGGTCGGCACCCTCGCTCTCGGGCAGACACTGATCATCCTGACCGCGGGAATCGACCTCGCCAACGGGGCGATCATGGTGCTCGGCACCGTGGTCATCGCTAAGTACGCCATCGCCGGGGATCCGCTGGTGGCCCTGCTCCTCGGCGCGGTCGTCTGCGTGGCGCTGGGCGCAGTCAACGGGATACTCATCTCCTACTCCGGCCTGCCGGCGTTCATCGTCACGCTCGGCGTGTTGACCGCCGTGAGCGCGGTCTCCCAGCTCTACGCGCAGTCCCAGAGCTACTCCGTCGAAGCGGATCTGCTCACCGTGTTGAATGACGGGTTCACCATCGGGGGCGTCACCGTCACGTACGGCGTTCTGCTGTGGATCGCACTGACCGCCGCCCTCGCGTACGCCCTGAGCCAGAGAACCACGTGGGGCGTGCGCGTCTTCGCTGTCGGCGACAACCCGCACGCCGCCCAGGTCGCCGGCATCAGGGTCCGCCGCGTCCTGTTCGGCGTGTACGTCCTGGCCGCGTTCATCTACGCCATCGCCGCCTGTCAGGCCCTGGGGCGTACTCCCCTCGCGGATCCCAGCATTTACGCCACCGCGAATCTGGACAGCATCACCGCCGTCGTGATCGGCGGGACCAGCCTCTTCGGCGGCCGCGGCGGCGTCATCGGAACCCTGATCGGGACCCTCATCGTCGCGGTGCTGCAAAACGGGCTCACCCAGGCCGGAATCGACTCGCTGTACCAGCAGGTCGCGACCGGGGTCCTCGTGATTGCCGCGGTCGGTATCGACCGCTACGTGCGGAGAAGGCAGTCGCGATAAGCACCCACGGCGACAGCGTCCCTCCACGTCGTGCGGGCACACCAGCGAGATCATGTCCGACTGCGCTCCCCATCGTCCTCGTGACCAGGGCCGGAACATGGGCCGGACGGCCCACGGGCCTGCCACGCCGTGGCTGAGCACGTCAATGTCCGAGGCCGATAGGTCCAGCTGAGGCCAAGCGCCCGGATCCGAGAGAGTATGGGTGCATGGCTGGCACGCCCTTGCTGTCGTTGCGTGGGGTCTCGAAGCGATTCGCTGCCGTGCGGGCCCTCGTCGACGTGGATCTCGAGATCAACGCAGGTGAGATCGTCGCCGTCGTCGGGGACAACGGCGCCGGCAAGTCCACCCTCATCAAGGTGATCGCCGGGGCGAACCCAGCGGACACCGGCGTCATCGAGTGGCAGGGCCGACCTGTCGTCATCCGCGAGCCGCACGATGCCCAGAACCTGGGAATTGCCACCGTCTATCAGGACTTTCCGCTCTGCGACAACCTCGACGTCGCGCGCAACATGTTCCTCGGCCGGGAGATCCGCCAGTTCGGTGTGATCAACAAGAAGGCCGAGATGGAGAAACGCTCCCGCGAGCTACTGAACAGCCTCGCCTTCCCGATCCCCAGTGTGCGCATCCCGGTCGCGTCGCTCTCCGGAGGTCAGCGCCAGACGGTGGCGATCGCCCGCTCGCTGATCGGCGAGCCGAAGCTGTTGATCCTGGACGAGCCCACCACAGCCCTCGGCGTCGAACAGACCGCCCACGTCCTGGACCGGATCGTGCGCCTTCGTGAACAGGGCCTCGGCGTGGTGCTGGTCAGCCACAACATTGATGAGGTGCGCACGGTCGCCGACCGGGTGGTAGTGCTGCGCCTCGGCCGCAACAACGGCTTCTTCGAGGTGAAGTACACCACTCAGGAGCAGATCGTATCCGCCATCACCGGCAATCACGCCATGGGCGTGACGTTGCAGCACAGTCTGCTGCCTCGCGGCCTGCCCGATCAGAGCGCCGTCGACGTGGCCTACCGCTACCTGCCCGCGCAGGGCGGCGTAGGAGGCGACTGGTTCGACGTCATCCCGCTGCCCGGCGCCCGGGTGGCGCTGGTCGTCGGTGATGTCGTGGGCCACGGCCTGCACGCCGCGGCCACGATGGGTCGCCTGCGCACCGCCGTCCACAACTTCTCCTCCCTGGACCTGGCACCCCACGAGCTGCTCAGCTACCTCGACGAACTGGTCATCCGGATCGACCACGACCAGGCGAATGAGGCCAGCCTCGAAGGGGTCACGGGAGCCAGCTGCCTCTATGCCATCTACGATCCGGTCACTGGCAACTGCACCGTGGCCTGCGCCGGCCACCTCCCGCCCGCGCTCGTCCATCCCGACGGCACGGTGGACTTCCTCGACCTGCACGTGGGCCCTCCCCTCGGCCTCGGCGGGCTGCCCTTCGAGACGACCGAACTGCAGCTGCCCGAAAGCAGCAAACTCGTGCTGTACACCGACGGGCTCATCGAGAACCGCGAGCGCGACATCGATGTTGGCCTCGAGCTGCTGCGCACGGCGCTGACCCACCCCGACCAGGCACCGGAGGAGACGTGCGGGGCCGTGCTCGACGCCTTGCTTCCTGATCGCCAGAGCGACGACATAGCCCTGCTCGTCGCCCGCACCCGCATCCTGGCGGCCGACCGGATCGCCGAATGGGACATCCCATCCGAACCCGAAGCCGTCTCTCAGGTCCGAGCCGACGTCACCCGGCAACTGGAGACATGGAACATGCCGCCGGACGTGGGATGCGCCACGGAACTCATCATCAGCGAACTGGTAACCAACTCGATCCGCCACGGCAGCCCCCCGATCCACGTCCGCCTGCTGTGGGACCGCAACCTGACCTGCGAGGTCTCCGACGGCACCAGCACCGCTCCCCACCTGCGCTACGCGGCGACAATGGACGAGGGCGGACGCGGCCTGTTCCTCGTAGGTCAGTGCGCCGACCGCTGGGGCACTCGCTACACGGCCAAGGGCAAGGTCATCTGGGCGGAACAGGCACTTGGTGCCTGACCGGGGGCACGACGGGCGCCGCTGGGGCCTTTCTCTGGAGCGGGTGAGGGGAATCGAGCCCGCGCTCCGAGCTTGGGAATCACCGTTGGCTGGTTGACGGGGCCAGCGTCCGCAGTCGCAAGGACGGGGGTGCCAGGTCCGGATTTGCTGCACCGCTACCACCGCGGCGAAGATCCGGGCCGACTGGTGGTGGATCTCCTGGTGCCCGACAATCTCGGGCCTCGAGCCGATCTCACGACAACTCCGCACTCCGCCCCGCCGAATGCAGCGTCACCTCGCCTGCGCTGGTCGTCGTTCTTCTCGGCAAACTGGGTCAGGAAACTAGGCGCGAAGGTGACCATCACCTCTGTGCCTGGCTGCTGGGCGAGCGCCACCGCCGCTCGTCCTCTTCCATGAGGAACACGCGGAGTCTCTTTGGGAACCGATCGAGCGCATCGGCGCTTCCAAGATCCCCAGCGCCGTGTCTGGGCGAACAGAACTGTCACGCACCGGCATCAGCGATGCCCTGCCGCGTCTCCTGCTCGCTGATCGCCTTCGTCCGGGGCCCCGTCACAGCGCAATCACCACGGTGGATCTGCATGACCCGGTGTGCGGTGCTGATGTCGTACTCGGCGACTCAGTCAGGGGACTGGGAAATACGCGGTGGCGTCGGCTCGGCCTTGTGCTCCCGCTGCCGGATCGCGGCCTGCACTGCGGCGAGCTGCAGCTGGGGGTAAAGCTCCACAATGCGGAGGCGGGGCAGGTCAGGCGGCAGTTCGGACACATGTCGAGTCCAGACGGGTGCGATGCTCCATGGCGACGTCAAGAGGCCCGGAACCAGCGGCCCCTTTCCCCTATGGGGACGCTGTTCTCTGTCAAGTCCCGAAAAGTAGTGGCGTGACGCGATGGAAAGGTTCGGGGCTTACTCGAGAGGCGGGCTTTGACAGAGCCGGTGGCCTCATGATCCGTGCCTCCCGGACGTGGAGCGATAATGGCCTTAGGGAGGCGAATGAGAATAGTTTCTATTTCCGTGATATCTATGCGGTTGAGGAGAGTGCCGTGAGTTCCCTACCTCCTTCGTCCGAGCGCCCCACCGGCCCTCCCTCCGGTCCGCTGTCCGGCCGGCCCTCAGGTGAGCAGCCGCCGGTACCTCCGCCCCCACCCGGGCCACCGCCCCCACCGGGGTCCACGGGTCCGCCCGGCGGACCCGATGAGCCAGGTCGGCGCCGCGGAGGACTGTCGCCCCGGTGGCGGACGCGGAGAACTTTGCTGGGTGCCGGCACTGTGGTGGTGGGTGCCGCGATGGCGGTGATCCTCACGGTCACCCTCCCCGGCGGGAAAAAGGGCGGTGGGGAAGTCTTCCTCCAGACCGCCTCCGCGGCCGGCCCTGATCCGTTCACCCCGTCAACCGTCACCCAGGACAAGGACGCCGCAGCCTCGTCCGCAAGCCCTGGTACGTCATCGGCCGGCGCGGACGGCGGCACAGGCACCCTCGTCGTCAATGGTTCCCACCCGGGACTGTACGGCGGTACGCAGAACGTCGCGAGCTGTGACGTCGAGAAGCAGATCAAGTTCCTCACGCAGAACGGCGACAAAGGGCAGGCCTTCGCCGGAGTCCTCAACATCCGGCAGCCCGAAATCCCCCAGTACATGAGGTCCCTGACGCCGACTCGGCTGGTCTGGGACACACGCATCACGAACCACGGGTACAAGAGCGGTGCGGCCACCAGCTATCAGGCCATCCTGCAGGCCGGCACGGCCGTCCTCGTCGACGACCGCGGCGTTCCGCGCGTCCGCTGCGTCTGCGGCAACCCCCTGACTCCGCCCGTCGCCGGCGAGGACAAGCAGAAATACACCGGCAGGCAGTGGTCGTCGTTCCAACCCTCCAACCTCGTTGTGGCCACACCCGCCGAAAAGCCCATGAAGGCCGTGACGATGTTCGACCAGGAGCGCAAGGGCTGGTTCCAGCGCCCGATCGGCGACCTCCTGGGCAAGAGCGACGAAAAGGTTCCCGCACCGAAGGGCCAGCCTGCCGGAACGCCGTTCCCCGTCCTGCCCCCTCCTGAATCGCCAGAGGAGCACCACGACAAGGGAGAGGAGTACCCGGAGAAGGGCAAGCAGAAGGACGACGACAGCAAGAAGGACAAGGACAGCAAGAAGGACGAGCCGAAAAACGAGCCCAAGGACCAGCCGAAGGACGAGCCCAAGGACCAGCCGAAGAACGAGCCCAAGGACGAGCCCAAGGACGAGCCCAAGGACCAGCCGAAGAACGAGCCCAAGGACCAGCCGAAGAACGAGCCCAAGGACGAGCCCAAGGACGAGCCCAAGGACGAGCCCAAGGACCAGCCGAAGAACGAGCCCAAGGACGAGCCCAAGGACGAGCCCAAGGACCAGCCGAAGAACGAGCCCAAGGACCAGCCGAAGAACGAGCCCAAGGACCAGCCGAAGAACGAGCCGAAAAACGAGCCCAAGGACGAGCCCAAGGACCAGCCCAACCAGGACCAACAACCGGCGCCGGTTGAGCCGCCGGCCCCGGAGTCGCCGCAGAGCTGAAGTCTCGTTCTTCTCGTTCGGAACCAGGAGCAGGCGGCGGCGCCGGGTTGCGTCCTGGGAAGTGGTGTACGGGTTCTACCTGATCCGGGGGTTTGCCCCGGATCAGGGGTGGTGCCTGCATAGACGAACGGCCACCGGCTGATCCTTTGAGATGTCGAAGTCACGAAGGAGATCAGCACGATGACCGCACCTGACAGTGTGCCCCTGCACGCCCTTGCCGAGGACAACCTCGCCGCGGCGAGTCCCGATCTGCTGCGTGCGATGGTCAAGACGTTCGCCGATGCCCTGATGTCCGCCGAGGCCGATGCCCTGTGCGGGGCCGAGTACGGGCAGGTCAGCGACGAGCGCGTCAACCACCGCAACGGCTACCGGAATCGGGAATGGGACACCCGCGGCGGCCGCGCGCCATGCTGCGGTGATGCACCCCTCCTCCATGTCCCACCACTCCTGCGCCACACCGTGGTTGAGTAGCCGTTGGACCCTTGCGAGGTCGGCAGTAGGAGGGACATCCAAGGAGACCGTGCCGAACTTCTCGATTCCCTCGCCGCAGACGCCCAGTTCGTGGAAGGCGTTGAGCACGCTCTGCCGCGCGGCACCCGAGCCGCCGTCGCGGCGCACGACGAGCCGGATGGTGCAGTTCTCTGAGGGACGGACGACGTCGCCGGCCCATCGCAGGCCGTCCTCATCGTTCCGGGTCGCGATGGTGTCGCCGCACGCCACTCCACGGACGAACCACGGGATGTTGTCCACCTTCACCGTGTCGTCGCCCTGGTCGACGGCCCACAGACTCTCCACGCAGGCGGGAGGCCAATCGTCCTCGATCTCAAGGTGGAGGTGCACCTTCACCTGCTGCTCTCGGGCCTCCGTCATCCCGCCAGGACGCACGGCCGCTCCGGACGAGCAGCCGGCAGGTCCTCGGACGGAGACCCCTCGATGCGAACTACTGGCACGACGATCGCCAAGGTCTGCTGGGCAGGTCAGCCGTGGGCCTGAGTGCATACGATGCGTCGAAGGTCGGGCTGGTTGCTGTACTTCCGTGCTGTACGGCGCCTTCTCGGACGACCGCTTGGGGGTTCAAGCCCATCCACTGGTGCGGCCGGACCCGGTTGGTCGTGTTTATGGCCATATGTACCATTGTTACACCGCTTCGTGCCCTGAGGAAGGAGATCATCATGGGTGCCGAAAGGACATCGGGGACGGTGGTACTCGTCCACGGCGGTTTTGTCGACGGCTCCGGCTGGCAGGCGGTATACAACCTCCTGAAGAAGGATGGCTACAGCGTCAGCGTCGTCCAGAATCCGACACTGACACTCGACGGTGACGTCGCCGCGACCAAACACGTCATCGATGCGCAGAGCGAACCGGTCATTCTCGTTGGCCATTCCTATGGCGGAGCGGTCATCACCGAGGCAGGGAATAGTCCCAATGTGGCGGGGCTCGTCTATATTGCGGCCTTCGCGCCAGACCGGGACGAGTCAGTAAATTCGCTCATTGCCAACCCGCCGCCCGGAGCGCCCGTACCGCCGATTCTGCCGCCGGAGGACGGCTTCCTGTTCCTCGACAAGGCAAAGTTCCCTGCTTCGTTCGCAGGCGACGTGGATGCCGAACCGGCCGCGTTCATGGCCGACTCGCAGGTCCCGTGGGGCGTTGACGCTTTGAACGGCACGATCAGCGAGCCAGCGTGGCGGACCAAGCCCAGCTGGTATCTCGTCACGACCGAGGACAAGATGATCCCCCCGGCAGCTCAGCGCTCGATGGCTGAGCGGGCTGGCTCGACTGTTGCCGAAGCCGCCGGTAGCCACGCGATTTTCCTGTCGCAGCCGGCAGTCGTTGCCGCGCTCATCAAGAAGGCCGCTTCCGGAGTGCGCTCACCCGCGCGCTGAGACAACCTGAGCGCTTCGGGCTGCATCAGGCCCGTCGGTGCAAGGCTGAGTTGAGCGGAATCGATGCCACCTGAAGGCGTCCCCGGAGAGCATGACGTTCGCGGAGCTGGGCTGGGGGGGCGGTCGGGGAGGCGACCGGTTACCGCGTCTACCGGTGGAACCACGACGCTGGGTCGTACGAGCAGCTGACGGCGGAGCCGGTCACCGGTCTGTCCTACACGGACACCACGGCCGCCACCGGTACGACCCACTTCTTCTGGGTGACCGCCGTCCACGCCGACGGGACCGAGTCCGCTCCGGGCGACGCCTGGGCGATCCTGCAGCCCGGAAGCTGACACCAACACGGGCCACCAGGCCAGGCGAAAGGGCCGGACCGTTTCGACGGTCCGGCCTTCGTCGTCACCGTGGAGAGTCCGGTGAACGACTCTCGCCAGCTCAAGCACACGATGGTCCGGGCGGGGCAGTCGTCGGAGAAGGCAGCGTTGATCTATCAGCACAGACGCGACGCCCGGTTGGTGGTCATCCCGACGCGGCAGCCGAAAGATCGACGCCAGGTGGCGGCCCCGAGGATGGACAGCCACTGTCGCGGCGACCGAGTCGTCACCGCGCACGAACCGCCGGCCGCCATTAGGCTTGCACAGGTGACGTGGCCGGTCATTTTCGTGGTGGATCACGACCCGAGCTCGCTTGGTGTGCTGCTCGCCGACCTCACGCGACGGTTCGGCAGAGCCTTCGCTGTGAAGGGCGCGAGCTCGCCGAAAGCCGCGCTCACCGCGGTACAGGAACTGGCGCGGGCCAAGGCACCCGTCGCACTGCTGCTCGCAGACGACGACTCCGTCGACGTCCTCGCGCGGGCACATGAGCTGTATCCGCGCGCCAAGCGTGTGCTGCTCGTAGATCGCGACTACTCGTCGACCAGCCCGGCCGTACAGGCGATCGCACTCGGCCGCGCCGACTACCACATCGTGCGGCCGTGGGCGAACGACGAGATGCTGTACCGCGCCGTGAGCGAGTTCCTGTCCTCGTGGACGAGGGATCAGGAACCGAAATTCGAACTGTTCCGCGTCGTCGCCCGAAAGGGCGACCGCCGTGTGCTGCAGCTGCGCGATGTGATGGCGCGCTTCAACCTGCCATTCGCGGTCTACCCGGCCGAGGAGGAGGCCGGACGGCGTCTGCTGAGGGAGGCCGGCATCGACGCGTCGCATCTGCCGGTGGTGATCCGCCATGACGGCCAGGCGTTCATCGATCCGAGACTGCCCGATCTCGCGCGCGCGCTCGGGGTCAGCGTCACGAACGACATGGACGTCTCCGACGTCGCCATCGTCGGTGCCGGGCCAGCCGGCCTGACGGCGGCCGTCTACGCCGCGTCCGAGGGACTGGACACCGTGCTGCTCGAACAGGCCATCTCGGGTGGGCAGGCCGGGACGAGCCCGATGATCAGGAACTATCCAGGGTTCCCCCACGGCATTGCTGGCGGCGACCTCATGGAGCAGACCTGCGAACAGGCGTGGCTGATGGGGGCGCACATTGTCTTCGCGCAACAAGCGATCGCGCTCGAACGCCGCGGCGACCGGCGAGTTGTGCACATGCTGGACGGCTCCGAGGTCAGCGCACGCGCGGTGTTGATCGCCACAGGTGCCGACTGGCGGCGACTCGGCGTGCCGGGCCTGGAAGCCCTGGTCGGTTCCGGCGTGTTCTACGGCACGGCCGTGGGCGAGAGCCGGGCGATGCGAGACCAGGACGTCTTCATCGTCGGCGCCGGAAACTCGGCCGGTCAGGCCGCGGTGCATCTGGCCAAGCACGCTCGCACGGTCACCTTGGTGGTTCGGGGCGACAGCCTGGCGAAGTCAGCGTCGGCTTATCTGGTGCGTGCCGTCGAGGCGACGCCGAACGTCATCGTCCGCCATCGGACGGAGGTGGTCGATGGTGGCGGCGGTGAGCACCTGGAACACCTGACGCTCGGGGATCGGACGGCGGACACCGTCGAGCGGGTTCCGGCAGCCGCACTGTTCATCATGATCGGAGGTGAACCGCACACGCAGTGGCTCCCGGACAGCATGGCGCGTGATGGGCAGGGCTACCTGGTGACGGGGCGCGAGATCCGCGAGGAGTCCCCGGCGGGCTGGCCACTCGGTCGAGACCCCATGCCGCTGGAGACGAGCGTGCCCGGCATATTCGCGGCGGGAGACGTACGGAAGGGCTCGATCAAGCGTGTCGCCTCGGCGGTGGGCGAGGGAGCCACGGCCGTTCGCCTGGTGCACGAGTACCTGGGCAGCTGAGCCGACTTGCGCTTCGCGTCATCCGGTGCAGGCCGCACGGCAGAAGGGCGGCAAGGCCCCTTCTGGTGCGGACAGCCGCATCTCCACGTCGGGTGTCGCCCTGTCCAACGCGGTCACCAGGACGACATAGGCCAAGAGCACCGCGAAAACGCCCCCGTTTTCACCGAGCCTGGCAGGGTGACCTGCGGGCTGCAAGCCCGTGAGGCCGTCCTGGACCGCGTCGGTGAGCTACCTCGGCCTGGTCAGGGTCGACCCCAAAGCCCCTGCGCCGGCCTGACCCTGTACGCCATTCTCCGCGAACGTTGACGACCGACAGGGCCTTTCGGGGGATGCCCCGTAAAGCCCTGGCCGCGGCGGAGGCGTCCGGCCTCCGGCCATTCCTCGCGAGGCGTCGCACGCCACCAGGTCGGTGGAGCGGATTTGGGTGAAATCGCCGTTGGTTCGGTACGCGTTGAGGTCCTGACCAGCGACGACGGGGCCGGGAGCCGACTCGACCTGCTGCAACACACCCGTCGTTGACCGCTGTTCCCTGACGCACCGGGCACGCACCACCTTCTGATCCGTAGCTCCAGCCGGAACGGTCAGCAACGGCCATACCGGCTGCTACGAGGCCCCAGAGGGACGCTACCGGACGGGGCGGTTGCTGTAGTTGCGGTACTTCGCGCTGGGTGCCGCCGGCTACGGACGGCGCGCTGTGCGCCGAAACCTCCGCAGTTCGAGGGGATTGACGCACCCCTGCTCCGCGATGAACGAAGAGCTTCCGCTTGCAGAGGGGCGAGGCCTTGTCAGGGCGCCTCTTGCTGGGTAGGACTGTCCGCGTGGGTGATCACCGGAACTCGCGTGTGCCGTCAGGGAGGTCACCTGGTCATGGTTGCCGGGTGCGTGGTGGAGGTGACGATCAGGGTGATGACTGTGGGCGTCATCTCGGTAGGACAACCAAGGGTGTTGGGCCGAGCGGCGTTGCAGCGGCAGGTCGCCGACACGATTCCGAGGCCGGCGTGATGTGCCTGTGCCGGCCTGCCCTGCTGCCGCCGTGGGTGAGGTTGTCGGCGACCGAGGTGAGATCCCGGCGGAGCCCCTCGAGCGACGGGCGTCTTCGTGACCGTGGACGGCGACCACTCCGCTCGCCTTGAAGACGCCGGCCGCGATGGGCTGTTCGGCATCCGAGCCAAGCATGGCGGATACGCGTCCGGTCGTGGGCCGTGAGGAGCGCGGGCGCACGGACCGGGCCAGGGCTTCATGCCGCGAGAACGCCGCGCTCATCGTGCCCGGGTCGGGCGGTGCGGCGACGCAGCGGTCTGACGGGCATGCCGTACCGGCCGGACAGAGCGCCGCGGGCCCAGCGAGCGGACCACCGCCCGCAAGATCACGTAAAGCTGCACGATCCCCTGATCCTTGAAGGAAGAAGGAGCACTCATGAGCCATGCGCAGAACTCCGGGCTGAGCCGACGCCGCGTCCTGGGCGGAGCAGTCGGGCTGGCCGTTGCCGCGGCGGGGCTGCCGTCCGGCACCGCGTTCGCGGCATCGGCGCCGACTTCGGCCGATGAGGCCCGCTGGCGCAGACACGCTGCCCAGGTGACGATCACGCGGGACGACTGGGGCGTTCCGCACATCGTGGGCGAGACCGATGCCGACGCGGTGTTCGGGATGATGTACGCCCAAGCGGAGGACGACTTCAACCGGATCGAGCAGAACTACCTCGTCGCCCTGGGTCGTCTTGCCGAGGCCGAGGGCGAGAGCGCGATCTGGCAGGACCTGCGTCAGCGGCTGTTCCTCGACCCCGAGGCGCTGAAGAAGGAATATGCGAAGTGCCCGGCGTGGCTGCGCACGTTGATGCAGGCCTGGGCGGGCGGACTCAACTACTACCTCGCGACACACCCCGAGGTGCGTCCACGCGTGCTCGACCGGTTCGAGCCGTGGATGCCGTTGAGCTTCTCGGAGGGCAGCATCGGCGGCGACATCGAGTCGGTGCTGCTCACCCAGCTCGAAGCCTTCTACGGCAAGCGGGACGTGCCGATGACCGACGAGGAGCGCGGGCTGGTGCTGCGTGAACCCACGGGGTCGAACGGCATAGCCATCGCGCCGAGCCACACGCGGGACGGCCACGCGCTGCTGCTGATCAACCCGCACACCAGCTTCTTCTTCCGTGCGGAGCAGCATGTGACGAGCGGCGAGGGGCTCAATGTCTATGGTGCCGCCACCTGGGGGCAGTTCTTCATCTACCAGGGCTTCAACGCGCACACGGGCTGGATGCACACGACGAGCGGCGTCGACAACATCGACGAGTTCGCCGAGACGATCGTGACGGGGGCCAACGGAACCCGCTCCTACCGCTACGGCGACGAACTGCGCCCCGTCACTACGAAGACGATCACCTTGTCCTTCCGTACCGCGAAGGGCGGGCAGGAGGAGCGCAGCTTCACCACGTTCGCCACACACCACGGCCCGATCGTGCGCGAGGCGGACGGCAAGTGGATCGCGTGTGCGCTGATGAACAAGCCCGTCGAGGCGCTCAAGCAGAGCTTCCTGCGCACCACGACGCGGGACTACACGCAGTACCTGAAGGTCGCGGGACTGAAGGCGAACAGCTCGAACAACACACTTTTCGCGGACTCGAAGGGTGATGTCGCCTTCCTGATGCCGCAGTTCATGCCGGTGAGAGACGATCGGTTCGACTATCTCAAGCCCGTCGACGGCAGTGATCCGGCGACCGACTGGCGTGGACTGCACAGCCTGGACAGCATGCCGCAGGTTGTGAACCCGAAGAACGGCTGGGCGTTCAACACCAACAACTGGCCCTGGACCGCCGCCGGCGCGGACAGCCCCGACGCGGCCGACTATCCACGCTACTTCGACCGGTTCGGCGAGAACCCGCGCGGGCCGCAGGCAGTCCGGGTGCTGACCGCGCGCGACGACTTCACCCCGCAGACGCTGATCGAGGCCGCGTTCGATCCGTACCTCACCGCCTTCGCGCGGCTGGTGCCGGGGCTCGTCGCCGCGTGGGACCAACTGCCCGAGCACAACGGGCAGAAGGCGAAGCTGGCCGATCCGATCGGCCTGCTTCGCGACTGGGACCACCGGTGGGCCGCGGAGTCGACCGCGACGTCGGTGGCCGTGTTCTGGGGCGAGGACCTGTGGGCGCTCACGTCCCAGGCGGCGGCGGAAGCCGGGATGTCGGTATGGGACTACATGGCCGACCGCGCCACGGACGCGCAGCGGCTCGGGGCGCTCGAGACAGCGACACAGCGGCTGCGGCGGGACTTCGGCAGCTGGAAGGTGCCGTGGGGCGAGATCAACCGCTACCAGCGCAACGACGGTGCGATCGTCCAGGAGTTCAGCGACGCCAAGCCGAGCATCCCCGTGCCCTTCACCTCGGCGCGATGGGGCTCCCTCGCCTCGTTCGGAGCCAAGGCCTACCCGGGAACTAAGCGCTACTACGGCACCAGCGGCAACAGTTTCGTGGCGGTGGTGGAGTTCGGGCCGCGACTGCGCGCCTGGGCGGTGACGGCGGGCGGGGTGAGCGGGCATCCCGACTCGCCGCACTTCGACGACCAGGCCGAACGCTACGCGAACGGCGACCTGCGGCCTGTCTACTTCTATCCCGATGACCTCGAGGGCCATGTCGGGCGGAGGTACCGGCCCGGTAGGTGACCGGTCGCCCGGGAACGGGCGCGATGGGGTGTGCGGTGTGCTCTGCGCAATCGGAGCTTCCCGGCATCGCGGAGTTTCCCTGCACGGAGCCGTGCGGTTGTCTGCGTACCGCAATTGCGCGCATCGGCGCTCGAGGGCTTGACCGGGGGTAGGCCGCATCGCTGGGGGCAAGGGGTTGCAGGTTCAAATCCTGTCGTCTCGACGGTTACATCGGATATTTTCGCAGGTCAGGGGTCATCTTCGGATGGCCCCTGAGGCGTTTTGGGAGCGGACCAGGCGCCGGTGCAGTATCAGGATCCCGAAGGTCTGCTCGACCTTCCACCGCTTCGGCTGCGGGACGAACCCCTTGTCCTGCGGGTTGCGTTCGACGGTCTCGACGTCGATGCCCAGGAGGGTGCCGTGCATGACGTTCTTGAAGCCCTGGTCGACCAGCGCCTTGCGGACGGCGCCTCCGGCGTTCTCGGCGACCTGGTCGAGCAGGGCGATGCCCACGGCCCGCGCTCGCCGACCGTACCTCGCTGGTGATCGCCACCGGCTGTCCACCAACGCGCGACCGACCAGAGTCTGTTCATCGAGTCCGGCCGTAAGGGCCATCGGCATGGCCACGATTAGGGACTTGGCGTGCACCTGACGCTAAAGTGCGATGCTTATTCGCTTTGCTACATGGTGAAGGGGGAGGGGTTATGAGTACACAACTGAAGGACCTTGCAGGGGAGTTGGCGGAGGCGCTGTGGCGGGAGCACACCGTCTACCGGGAACGATCCGGGGGTGTGGTCATCCGGGGTGAGCACGTGCGGCGCTGGATCAGCCTCGCTCCTGCCGGCGGCCGGGACGAGATCCTCGTCCGCGCGGGACGCATCCTCGACGGCGGCACCACCGCCCCAGCGCGTTCGGAGGCTGTCGTGCCACTCTCCGCCGGAACGGGCGAGCTCGCCGCGACGTGCCGCCGCCTGCTCGCCGAGGCAGCTGCCGACGTCACACCGGTTGCGCCGAGACCGGCGGCATCTGATCGGACCAGACGGTCCGGGAAGTCCGCGCGGCCTGGGCCTGGTGGGAGACACACGAGCTTCGGCTCCTGGGTGATCATCACCTGCGTGGCCGGTGTTGTCGTTCTCTATGCCTACAGCACTGCGATCGGCAGATAAGTCTGCCCCCTAGGTCGAATCCGGTGTCGAATGGCGGACGCAACCCGGCATTCCAGATTTCAGGAGGACTTCCTGCGCGCCCGTGAGGATGAACTGGGTCTCGTTGAGCGGCGATCCGCGCGTTGGAGCGCCCGCCGCGGCGTGCAGCACCACCTGCGCCCGCGTCCGGGCCTGGTGCGGGGTCTTGTTGCCCCAGGCCGCCTGCTTCAGGTGCTGCCGTTGCAAGGCGGTCAGCGATATCGGGCGGGCGGTGGCAACGGGCAAGGCGGCAAGCCGATCAGCAGAGGTGGATCTTACGTGCGGGAGTCTGCCGCAGCACCCGGAAGATGCCCTGGACTGCGCCCCAGACGCCACACAGAATCGAGAGCGACCACTTAGCTTAGGCGTCGTGCCTGAGCCGGTCGCGCTGGATCTGGTGAGCGAGGGCGCGACGCACAGAGGCTGATGCGGTGGTGGTGACCTTCGAGGGGACGTCGAGACCACGGCTGATCTCCCGGTCCGCAGAGAGTTGCCTGGATCGATCACGGCGCCGACGTGGGGGTTGACCGATGCCCGTCCGTAATCGATCACCGCCTGGCGCGGTGACCGGTTATCACGCTTCTCTTCGCTGATCGCGACACCGGCACCGCCACCCGGTCGGCCGTGTACCCGTGCCGTGTCGCCGACAGGGCGGGCTACGAGCACCGGCGGACCGGGGAGATCCGCGCTCGGCCCGGAGTCGGAGAAGGAGTGCGTCCGTTGCTCGACGAGGTGCCGCGACGGCGCCCTGGGCCAGAGCTGCGCCGGCCGGTAGCGTTCGTGCCACAGGAGTTGGGGGTGGGGCGTTGAAGTTCACGATAGACACGGAGATCGACTCGTACGAGGACGCGATCCGTACCGTGCGCGCCGCGTACGGGGTACCTGAGCGCGCTGCGCGCGGGCGTCCGGTTGTGCTCGACCGCGACGTTGTGTGGAAGCCGCCGGGCCCCTACGGCCTCGCGCCGTGGACCGAGGCGATGCTGCGGTCCTGGGTGCAGTCCCTGACCGCGGAGGACGAACTGAACCTGGTGTGGCGCGTGTGCGCACAGCCTGGCCACCCCGGTGTGCACGAGAAGGTCCTCGCCGAGTACGTCTCCCCCCACCTGCGCGGGCAGCCGGCTGTGACCGAGATGGCGGACATCACCCGGCGCCTGAACGATGCGGCCCAGGAACTCTGGGCCAGCGCGACGCCTTACCTAGTCAACGAGCGTGACAGGACGCGGACGGTCGACCGGGCCGTCGCAAAGATCCTGTTGAACGAGCTCGCCTCCCACCCGCTCTGGCCTCGGATGCGCCACCATGCGGATCCGCCCGCCCTCGACGTCCCCGGAACCTGACCCGCCGCCGGCCTCCGCCCTGCGGGCGTATGACCTCGGTCGGCGGCACCACCCGCCGGAACAACTCCCACAACGCGGGCGCTCTGCTGGTACCACGCCTCCGTGTTGGCGCAGCGCCACCCGGGCGGCAGGAGACAGGCCGCGGCCGGTGGACCAGAACGGATGCGCGGTCTGCATCAGCAGAGAGCAGCACCAGCACCAGCACCAGCACCAAGAGGGCCTTCCCGGCTCGAGGCCTTTTGGTTCGGACTCGGGAATGAGCGCCGAACGGCGCTGCCCACGTGCGGGTGCACGGAGCAGCACCGAGCTGCGGTCATGGAGATGTACACCACCAACGAGAGCCCCCATTTCTGCGTACGGCAGCCCGCCCCATGCGGAAGCGTGGCTGGTCACCGCAGACACGGGCTACAAGGGCAGCCTCGAGCAGGCTCTGTCAGCCATTGAGGAGCAATCCGCCGAGCGGGGCACCGATGCGATCGTCGGTCTTCGCATCGCTGTAGCGCAGTCTGAGACTGGGCAGGGCTTCGGACGGAGCTTCGTCGTCTACGGGACCGCGGTGAAGTACTTCTGATCCCGGGGTCGGTCATGGCTCCGGCCGCGGCCCCTCGTTCGGCCCGGTCCACAACCGCCCCGACTCCGGTCGGCGCCCGCTGCGGCACCAGCCACGTGCCCGACGACGAACCCCTGCCGGATCAGGGGAGCCAGAAAGGAATCGGCCGACGACCGCCGGACGGCAACCGTGCAACAGGTCGACGCCCAGGCGGAAGTCATGCGCCCGCGGTGGCGGCTGATGTCTACCTCGCTGCATACGGGCCGGCCCGGCCGGAGGAAACAGGCCGCGATGCGCCGTACGGACGTGGGGACCGGGCTCTTGGTCACGCCTCCCCGTGCTCCGCGCCGGCGGCTTCCGCGGTCGCGACCAGCTGCTGGAGGACCGCCAGGTGGTCGGCGAGCGCCTGGCGGCCGGTCCGGGTGTCGGCCAGCCAGGTGCTGGGGCGTTTGCCGACGTAGCCCTTCCTCACCGCAATGTAGCCTGCCTCCTCCAACGCGCTCGCGGTCTTACTGAGCACCGAGTCCGAGACCTGGCAGTAGTCGCGCACGGCCGAGAACTCGGCCTCGGTGCACCCGCTCAGGAATGCGATCACGGTGAGCCGGGTGGGATGCCGAAGGAGAGGATCGAGCCCGGGCATCAGGCGGGCCCCGAGCTCGCGCCGGATGCGGGCGTTCAAGCGCACGAACGCCACCCAGAACGCCGCCCCCGCCGCGACCCCTGCTGCGGCCGGGTCCACGCGCTCGACAAGCAGGCCCGCCGTGTTGCGGCGCAGTTGCGTGACCGCTCCTACGGCGTCGGTGACCGAGGTGATGTGGCCCAGGGAGTCGTGTGTGTAGTGGGTGGTGCGACCAGCCGGATCGGTGACGGAGAGGCGGTTTCCGCGCTCGTCGAACTCCTGCTGCCAGCGCGCCCCGCCCTCTTGCGTCAGCTCGACGGGCAGCCCCAGGTCGTTGTACGTGGCCCGCATCTGGCTGCCGTCGGCGCGAGTGAGGGAGGTGAGTCGGCCGTCGTCGTCGTAACCGAACACCGTGGTTGCACCCAGCGGGTCGGTGCGTGTCAGGAGCCGGTTGTAGGGGGCTCGCGCACCCAGTCCGCGCCGGACTCCCAGCCGAGGCTGCCGTGAGCGGTAGTGTCCCGGCACTCCAGCCGGGACACCGCTTTCGTAGCGGCCAAGCCCGCAGCCGCGGGGGCGACGAGCGAGAAGAGCCCCAGAGGGCACGGCCATTGCGGGACCAACCTCGCAGGCGCGGGGACCACGGCGTCGAGCAAGCCGCGCGAGGGGCCAACCCTGGCGCGAGTGTGGGCGCGGGCTGCCCAACCAGGCGCGCCCTCCCCGAGCACACCCCGCGGGCGGCGCCGACTCGATGCCGGAGAGGGTGCGGTAGGCGAGGGCCGGAACATCCCCGCGGGTGCGGGGCCGACCACGCTGGCCGGCGTCGGATCCGGCCTGGCGGACGGAACATCCCCGCGGGTGCGGGGCCGACACGTCGCACACGGCCGAGAGCTTCGGCGAAGCGGGAACATCCCCGCGGGTGCGGGGCCGACATCCTGGAGCCGGCGTGGGACCAGATGCGGAACTGGATACCGCCCGCCAGAAGGCGGTAGCCAAGCCGAAGTCCGCAAGGTAAGCCTGACCGCCCGGGTGCGGAGACGAGTGGATCGTCTCCGCCCTGCTCGTTGCCGTGAGCCCCGCTTCCGTAGACGGGCTCCCTCCCCGGGCGTCAGGGGGGCGGTGTTCCGGGGCCGATGCCGTGTCGGCGAGACCTCCAGCACCGGCGTACCCAGTCCCCCTCTCCGATAGCGATCATCAGGGCGGAGGACGCTGCGCACGGTGCGAGACTGGCCGGGCGGCCAAGGCTCTTGCCCAGCAGCCAGAGAGCGAGGGTGATCGCGACCCATCAGCGCGGTCTCGCGCCACCAGCGCGCTCGACGTGCCAGGAGGGGGATCAAGGCCCGGCGCCTGCCGGCACGGCTATGACGGGCAATGCTGGTGCCGGTGGGTGGTGATGCCCAGCAGTATGGCGCCGGTGACGGCCAGGGCACCGCCGGCTGCGGTGCAGGCGAGAGCGCAGCTGCGCCGGGTCGCGGCCTGCCTCCTGGGCGCCGGCCTCCAAGCGGGTGACGGCGTCATCCAGGCGGTCGAGACCGAGGAAGCCGAGCTCGGTGGGCGATGCAATCACCGCTCGGAGTGAGCCCATTCATGTCTATCGGCGTGGGGGGGGCTCTGAGGAGGGACGCCACGAGGTTCGAACGCCGCAGGACCGTGCACGGCCGCAGTTGTCCCCGACTGTGGACGAACTGGCGCATGGTCAGTGGCTCTCCTGGCCCATGGTGGCAAGGCAGGGCTGAACGGCTACCGAAAGCGGTGTCCCGGCTGGAGTGCCGGGACACCACCGCTCACGGCAGCACAAGACAGGTACGGGTGAGGCGTCGAGTCGCCGGGGGACGCGCGGCAAAGTTGTAGTCGCGGGTCTCGAAGAAGAGGTGTGCGCGCTCGTACTCCTCGACCAGGGCGTTCCCGATGATCACAGCAATCACTGCCCTGTACTTCCGTGCTGGGCGCCTGGGCCGGCGTCCGGTATGGGCAAGAAGTGGTGGTCGGCTGGCGTGCCGGCCCAGGGCCTGTCGGTTACCGCGTCAGGCCGCGTCGCGCAGCGGCTTGAGTGCGTTGCTCCAGGCGATGACCTGGTCAAGCATCGGGTTGACCGACTCCTCCTGGAAGGGGGCGGGCTTGAAGTCGGAGAAGTTCTCGAAGTCGGTGAACAGTGACAGCATCACCGTGTTGCGCACGGTGGCTACCTGCAGTTCCGCCATGATGCCGCGGAGGTGCTCGATGGCACGGGCTCCTCCCACGCTGCCGTAGCCAACGAAGCCGGCGGCCTTGTTGTTCCACTCGGCGTGGAGGAAGTCGATCGCGTTCTTCAGCGCGCCGGACGTGGAGTGGTTGTATTCGGGGGTCACGAAGACGAAGCCGTCGAATGTGGCGACCTTGGCGGCCCATGCCTTGGTGTGCTCGTTGGCGTACTGCCCCATGGACGGCGGAATGCTCTCGTCGAACAGCGGCAGGCCGAACTCCGCGATCTCGACGAGCTCGAACTCGGCGTCCTGGCGCTTGGCCGCGATGTCGTGGACCCACTGGGCGACAGCCGCGTTGTTGCGGCCAGGACGGGTGCTGCCGGTGATGATGGCGATCTTGGTCATGGTGCAGTCCTTGTTGGTTGAACGGTAAACTACATAGCTCGTGTGGACTAACTCCCGCTGGCGCGCCGCCTATTCCCGACCCGGTGACCGCCAGCCGTGCCACATGGACGGGCATGCGGAAGAGGGCAGAGAGGCCTTGCCGAGGATGGGAACCGTCGGCCCCTAACGTCCTCAAAGAGAGCGAGAAGGCACTTTCCTGGCCTACAACCGGCTCCACGGACCCGTACGCAAAGGCGGTCGTCAGAGGCCTGCTCCGCCAAGGCAAGGGCAGGAGCGGTCCGTTTGGGTCAGGTTCGGCGAGTGATTCCCCGGCCGCGCGGGCCGCACCGGGACGTGGGGCCCGGGAGAACCACGTGCGCGCGTTTTGATCAGCCGCACCCTCACCACGCACCACACTCACTGGGACCTGTAGTGGAACGACTGGAACACGAGCACGCGGTCATCGCCGAGGCGCTGGCCCGGCTCGATGCCGCCCTGGTCATCCTCGTCCAGGACGACAGCGGACTGGGTGAGGTCCAGGATCTGGCAGCGGTGCTGGACCGCATCCTCAGCTCCCATCTCGGCTACGAGGAAGAGGAACTGGTGGAGCCGCTGGACCGGCTGGTCGGCCGGCCTTGAACGGGCTCGGTCAGTTCTGAATCCCTGCCGGTTCATATCCTTTCGTTCACCGACGCCCTTTTCGGCAGGGCCGGT
>NZ_JBSFMS010000114.1:0-23040 GCF_053599675.1 Streptomyces sp. NPDC000880
GGATGCTCGTACGGTCCGTACGTGCCGGCCCTGCGGGTCTTGACCTCGCAGACAACCACCGCGTCGCCGTCCCGGGCGACGATGTCGATCTCACCACCACCCGGTCGGCGAGGTAGCACGCCTCCGAGATGGAGTGGGTGACCAGCAGCACCGTGGTGCCGGTCTCGCGCCAGATGCGGTTGAGCTCCATGTTCATCTGCTCACGGGTCAGCGCGTCGAGCGCGCCGAACGGCTCGTCCATCAGCAGCACCGGCGGCTCGTGCAGGAGCGCGCGGCACAGCGCCACCCGCTGCTGCATACCGCCGGACAGCTCGTGCGGATAGGCGTCCTCGAAGCCGTCGAGTCCGGTCATGGCGATCAGTTCGTCCGCGCGCCTGCGGGCCACGGCGCCCGGCATCCTCCGCATCTCGGCCTGCAGCAGGATGTTGCGCCGCGCCGACCGCCACTCCAGCAGGGCAGCCCGCTGGAATACGTATCCGATGTCGTGCCGTGGCCCCTGCACCCGCTCACCGTGCAGCCGGACGTCGCCTGCCGACGGCTTGAGCAGGCCGGCGACGAGTTTGAGCAGCGTGGACTTGCCGCAGCCCGACGGTCCTACGATGGCGACGAACTCCCCCATCGGGACATCGAGGGAGACGTCGGTGAGCGCGGTGACGTCCCGGTTCTTGGTACGGAACCGTACGGCGACGTCCTCGATGCCGACCGCCGCCGTTGGCCCGTGGTGGCTGTCCTTGACCGGCACTGCCGACTCCCGCATCGTCGTGTCTTCACCCATCGTCATCCCTTCAGTGCGGTGGCGTTGTCCCAGTAGTCCGTCACGGCCTTGGGGCTGTTGACCAGACCCGCCTCGGCGAAGACGTCGATGGTCTGCTGCCAGTCGGCGTCGGTGTTGACACCGGGTGCCTTGCCCTCGGTCGCCTGGGTGTGCAGCAGCGTCAGGGTCGTCCTGAACTGCTCGGACAGGACTTCCTTGGGCGGGAGTTGCTCGCTGGCGCCCTGCATCGCGGCGACGGCGGGCTCGGGCGCCTTCTCGGCGGCGGCGAAAGACTCGCTGACCGCCTTCACCATGCGCACCGCGAGATCCTTCTTGCCGGTCAGGAACTTCTCGCCGGTGATGAGGCCGTTGGAGTAGAAGTTGAGCCCGTTCTCCGAGAAGCGCAGATAACTGACCTGCTTCTTGGCCTTGTTCTGCATGGTCGGGCCCTGGTCGCTGGCGTAGCCGAGCAGTCCGTCCGTCTTGCCGGAGATCACCGCGGCGATCTTGCCCGCGGGGTCGGTGTTCTGCACCTTGACGTCGGACTCCGCGAGGTTGTTCTTCTTCAGGAAGATCGGGAACGTCTTGGAGAGCGCGTCGCCCGCGGTGCCCGCGATGGTCTTGCCCTTGAGGTCGGCGGGCGTCTTGATGCCCTGCGACTCGAAGAACTGCACGGAGGAGGGCGTCGTCTGCAGGAAGACGCCGAGGCTCTTCACCTTGACGCCGGAGTCGACACCGGAGAGCAGCGCGGGGGTGTCGGCCCAGCCGAAGTCGGTCTGTCCCGCGCCGGTCGCCTGGACCGTCTTCTGGGAGCCCTGCCCGGCCTGGATGTTGAGGTCGATGCCGTACTTCTCGAATATCTTCTGCTGCTTGCCGTAGTAGAACGGCGCGTGTTCGCCGTACGGATACCAGTTGAGCGTCAGGGTGACCTTGTCGAGTTCCTTGCCGGAGTCGTTGGTGGTCTTGTCCGAGCCGTCCTCACCACAGGCCGTGGCGAGAAGGAGCAGCGGAACGAGGCCGATCAGAAGTCTGCGCGCAGTCATGGCTTGTCCTTCTCGTCAGCGTGGGTCGTGGGCCGGTCAGTTGGGTTGGCCAGTCAGTAGCTGGTGGTGACGCCTGCCTCCCGGCGGCTGGCGTGCCACGGGAGCAGAAGCTTCTCGGCGATCTCTACGAGGACGAAGAGGATCACGCCGATGAGTGACATCACGAGCAGTCCCGCGAAGAGCATGGGGGTGTCGAGGTTTCCGTTGGCCTGGAGGATCACATAGCCGAGTCCCTCGTTCGCCCCGACGAACTCGCCGACGACGGCACCGGTCACGGCCAGCGTGACGGCGACCTTGAGGCCGGAGAAAAGATGCGGCAGCGAGGCGGGGAAGCGGATCTTGACGAAGGTCTGCCAGGGGCTCGCGCCCATGGTCGACGACAGCTGGAGCATCTCCGGGTCGACGGCCTTGAGTCCGGTCACCATGGAAATGACGACGGGGAAGAAGGCGATGAGGACGGCGATGAGGATCTTCGGCGCGATGCCGAAGCCGAGCCAGACGACGAACAGTGGGGCGATGGCGATCTTTGGGACGACCTGGGCGAAGAGCAGGATCGGGTAGAGCGTTTTCTCGACGGTCGACGAATAGACCATGATCACCGCGGCGAGCACGCCGACTGCGACGGCGATCAGGAAACCGAGGAGCGTCTCGTAGGTGGTCACCCAGGTGTGCTGCCAGATGTAGTCGGTCTTCCCGGTCAGCACGTCCAGCGTCGCGCCGGGCGAGGGGACAAGATAGGGCTCGACCAGTTCGGCCGCGGCGATCACCCACCACGCGCCGAAGCAGACCAGCAGCAGCGCTACCGGCCGCCAGCTCTGCTCGATCGCACGGACGGCGCGCTCCCCCGCGCGTGGCCTGTTCCGCGTGGCAACTCCCGCCACTTTCCGGGGTGCTGCCTTGATGGCACTCTGGCTCACGGTCAACTCCTCTGGGAAAACGCTTTCAGAAAGCGCTTTCTGATAAGGTGTCGCCACGCTAATGACTGCCTGTGCGCACGGTCAATAGGTCGTCCCGAAGTTTCGGGGGGTGCAGTGAGTGAACGACAAGCAACACCGGTCCATGTGACGCTGGACGTCGTCGCCCGCAGAGCGGGCGTCTCCCTGGCCACGGCGTCCCGGGCCCTCAACGGCACCACCCGGGTCGGGGAAGATCTGCGCCGGCGCGTGCGCGCGGCGGCCGATCTGCTCGGCTATATCCCCAACGCCCATGCCCAGGCGCTCGCCAGCGCCTCCAACAACACCGTGGGCCTCATCTGCCACGACGTCGGCGATCCCTACTTCGCCGCCATCGCGGACGGCGTGATGCGGGCGGCCGCCGAGCAGGATGTGCTCGTCATGCTCGCCAGTACCTTCCGGGAACCGGCCCGGGAGATCGCATACGTCTCCACCCTGCGCGCCCAGCGGGCCCGCGCCATCCTGCTGATCGGCTCGGGGTTCCAGGACCGGGTGTGGGAACGGGCTCTGGCGGCCGAGGTGGAGCCGTATGTCCGCGCCGGCGGTCGGGTCGCGGTCGTCAGCCGGCACCGCACCCTGCGGGTGGATGCAGTACTGCCGGAGAACCGGGCCGGAGCCGCCGCCCTTGCTGGGGCCCTTGTGGCCCTGGGACACCGGGAGTTCGCGGTGCTCAGCGGGCCACCCGAGCTCACCACCGTCACCGACCGGCTCGCCGGGTTCCGGGAAGGCCTGGCACAGGCCGGGATCACGCTCGGGCCCGACCGGGTGGTGCGCGGCGCCTTCACCCGCGAGGGCGGTCATACGGCCGCCCGTGAGCTCCTCGCCCGCTCCACCCGGCCCACCTGCGTCTTCGCGGTCACCGATGTGATGGCGGTGGGCGCGCTCGCCGCCTTCCGGGAAGCGGGCGTCCGGGTGCCGCAGGACATCTCGCTCGCGGGCTTCGACGACATTCCCCTCGTTCGGGAACTGACTCCCCCGCTCACCACGGTGGCGCTGCCGCTGACCGCCATGGGGCAGGACGTGATCGCCCTCGCGCTGCGCGAGCCGCGCGGCCCGCGTTCGCGAGTGCTGCGGGTCGGCGGCGAGGTCGTCCTGCGCGCCAGCACCGCCCCACCGTCCACCCCTCTTACTGGAAGGACCAGTTGATGAACATCGAGCGTGTCGAGACCTTCGCGGTCGCCCTGCCCACCCGCCGCTCCTTCGGCGTCTCCGGCGGCGCGGTCGCCGTCGCCGGGCAGCCGTCCCTGCGGGTGCTGGTGAAGGTGAGCGCGGATGGGGTGCACGGCTGGGGCGAGGCAACGCCCATCCCCGCCTGGACGTACGAGACCGCCGAGTCCATCGTCACCACGATCGACCGCTATCTCGCCCCGGCCATCGTGGGCAGGCCCGCCTGGAACCTGGACGCCGTCGACAGCGCCTTCGACCGGGCCATCAACCGCGGCTTCACCATCGGCGCGCCGCTGGCCAAGAGCGCGGTGGATGTGGCGTTGCACGATCTGCTGGGGCGGGCCGCCGGAGTGCCGCTCGGCGTGCTGTGGGGTCAGCGCAGGTCGGAGTCGATCGAGCTCGGGTGGATCGTGTCCGGGCAGTCCCCCGCCGAGGTCGGCGACAGCGTGGCGGAGGGCACGGACGCCGGATACCGGGCGTTCAAGGTCAAGATCGGGCTGCACGACGAGGACACCGACGCGGCGGTGGTGGCGGCGGTGCGCCAAAACGCGCCGGGCGCGCCGGTCTGGGTGGACGCCAACCAGGCGTACACCGTGGACGCCGCGCTGCGCATGGCGCGGCGGCTGGACGCGATCGGGATCACCGCCTTCGAACAGCCGCTGCCCGCCAATGACATCGCGGGGCTGCGGCGGCTGCGCGAGCACTCTCCCGTGCCGGTGGCGCTCGACGAGAGTCTGCGGCACCCCACCGATCTCGCGACCTTCGTGCGTCTTGAGGCGGTGGACGTGGCGATAGCCAAGGTGCAGCGCAGCGGCGGGCTCACGCTGTCGCGACGGCTGTGCTCGCTCGCCGAGGACTGCGGGGTGCGGCTGATGGGGTCCGGGCTGACCGACTCCGATCTGGGGCTTGCCGCATCGCTGCATCTCTTCGCGGCGTACGGGATCGACACTCCGGTCGACCTGAATGGCCGTCAGTTCATTGAATCTCCGTACGCGAGGCAGACGGTGCGGGTGGAGAAGGGGGTGGCTCAGGTGCCCGATTCCCCCGGGCTGGGGGTCGAGGTGGACGAGGCGGTGGTGCGTGAGTTGGCCGTCGACGTACTGGAGCATCGCGCGTGACAGCGCCCGGCGCGCGAGTGCCCCGAATCGCGCGCCCCCTGGCACCCCTCGCGCGCTTCGTGCGCCGGTGAGCACTCCCGTACGCCGGTACGGTTCGGCCTCCATGTCCATCATCCCTGACCGCAAGCGTTCTCTTCGGTCTGAGTCTGTGCCGGATCGGTTCTTCCGGCGTTCCCGGATGTCTCAGTTGTGCACATCTGGGGCTTCCCTTTGCCCTTCAGTGCCATATGCCCACGAAACCTTTGCCGATGGCATGTGGCAGAAACAAGCCCGGGGGGAATGCCGTACGGCAGGACCGGACGGGCGTGTACCACACGGGACACACCCTCAATCAAACGTCAATGGTCTGCTTTTTGGACAAAGTAGGCGTCGATCTTGTGCCACTTGGAAACGATCAACACCATAATGTGGTCGGCCTGTTCGGGACGGGACCACTACCGATGCACCACCTGCTCGGACAACAGTCCGAGCAGGCGTTTCGCAGAGGAGGGCTCGCGATGGACGAATACTTCGCAAGTCGACTGCATCATCAATTACGTGACGACGTTCGCGACTTCGCGGAGAGGGAGGTACGACCGAGGATCTCCGCGATGGAGGCCGCCCGCTCGGTCCACCGCGATCTGCCCCGGCTGATAGCCCGGCAGGGCTGGCTCGGCGCCACCATCAGCAAGGAGCACGGCGGGATGGGTGTGGGCCACCTCGCCAAGACCATCATCATCGAGGAACTGTCCCGGGTCAGCGGGGCGATGGGCGCGATGGTGCAGGCCTCGCAGCTGGGCGTCGCCAAGATTGTCCATTTCGGCAGCGACCAGCAGAAGAAGACCTGGCTCCCGCCCATCGCCGCCGGCGAATGTCTGCCGACAATCGCGGTCACGGAACCCGAGTCGGGCGGCCATGTGCTGGGCATGAGAGCCACCGCGGTGCGGGACGGCGACGACTACATCCTCAATGGCCGAAAGGTATTCGTCGGCAACAGTCACGTCGGCGATCTGCACGGCGTGGTGGTCAGGACCGCGCCGGGGTCGAAAGGGCTGACGGCCTTCCTGGTCGAGTCGGACCGCCCGGGGTTCGGAGTCGGCGAGCAGCGGCCGACGATGGGACTGCACGGCTTCAGCTTCGGTGAGCTGCACTTCCACAACTGCCGTGTCCCGGCCCCCAACCGGCTCGGTGAGGAGGGCGACGGCCTGTCCGTGGCGTACTCCTCCAGCGTGCTGTACGGCCGCGCCAACCTCACCGCCGTGTCGCTCGGCATCCACCAGGCGATCCTGGAGGAGACCGTCCACTTCTGCGCGGAACGGCACCGGTATGGCAAGCCGCTCCATGAACTTCCGTCCATCAAGCTGAAGTTGGGAAAGCTGCAGTCGCGGCTGATGACCGCCCGGCTTGCCGCGTACCACGCCGTGCACCTGCTCGACCAGGGCCTGCCGTGCGACGCGGAGCTGATGAACGCCAAGCTGGTCAATGTCGAGTCGGCGATCGACTCCGCGCGCAACGCCATGGAGATCCATGCCGCGGCCGGGCTCTTCACCGACCGCCCCATCGAACGGTATCTGCGGGACGCGCTCCATATGTTCGCCCCAGCCGGGACCTCCGACATTCAGCTGCTGCGCCTGGCGGAGGTCGCGCTGGGCACGGCGAAGGGCCAGTGGTCGCAGCGGCTGGCCGATGAGGTCAGGCTGGAGCCGACGCCTTGAAGCAGACGCTCGGGTGGACCTGGCCCGGCTTCGCAGCTCGGAGGCGGCCGACCGGTGCGGCACCCCCTGCGCCCTGCGGGCGTAGGGGGTCCCCCCAGCGGGAGTGCGAGGCTCAAATGCTGCCGTCCTCGCGCCGGTGGATCTGCTCGATCAGCTCCGCGGCCAGCGACTTGATGGTCTCCAGCCCCGCACGCCCCCACGGCCGCGGCTCGGTGTCGACGACGCAGATCGTGCCCAGTGCGATCCCCGTACGGTCGATCAAGGGCGCCCCGAGATAGGAACGGATGCCGATCTCGTCGACGACCGGGTTCCCCGCGAACCTCGGATAGTCGCAGACGTCCTCCAGCACAAGCGCCTTGCGCCGTACGACCACATGCGGGCAGTAGCCGTGGTCTCGCGCCATGAAGCGGCTGACGTCACCGCCACCCGCCGCGGTCGCCGCGCCCACATCGCTGCCGCTGTGCGTACCGGCCGGAGTGTGCAGCCCGGCAAAGAACTGCCGGTTCTCGTCGATAAAGTTGACCATCGAGTACGGCGCGCCGGTCACCTCCGCGAGCCGGTGAGCGAATTCGTCGAACGCGGGATCGGGCCGGTCCCCGAAGCCGAGCTGGCGCAGCCGCATCACGCGGACGGGCGCTTCGCGGTCGACGGGGGTCAGCAGCGAATGGCCGGTCGGGTCATACGTCATGTCGGTGCTCCGTAGCTCGGTGCCGGAGCCGGCACCGCGGTGGTGGTGAGCAGATGCTGGACGAGGGTGACCAGCGTCCCTGTCGCCGAGCTGGCGATCCGCGCGTCGCACAGCACGACCGGCACCTCCGGCTTGAGGTCGATCGCGGCCCGCACCTCATCCGGTTCGTAGCGGTACGCGCCGTCGAACTCATTGACGGCGACGACGAATCCGATGCCACGCCGCTCGAAGAAGTCAACGGCGGAGAAGGAGTCCTCGAGCCGGCGGGTGTCGGCGAGGACGACCGCACCGAGCGCACCGCGGGAGAGTTCGTCCCACATGAACCAGAAGCGCTCCTGGCCCGGGGTGCCGAAGAGATAGAGCACATGGCTCTCGTCCAGCGTGATCCGGCCGAAGTCCATGGCAACCGTCGTGGTGGTCTTCGACTCGATGCCGTCCAGGCTGTCGGTGGCCACGCTGACCTGCGTCAGCAGCTCCTCCGTACTCAGCGGTTCGATCTCGCTGACCGCTCCCACGAAGGTGGTCTTGCCCACCCCGAATCCCCCCGCTATCAGGATCTTCAGCGCGGTGGGGAAGAGGCCGTCGAGTTCAGAGCCGTCGTCGTAGGCCATCGAGCACCGCCTCCAGCAAAGAACGGTCTGTGGGTGTGTTGCCGCAGCTGGGCGCCCGCGCGGTGACCGCGCCGCAGTCCACGAGATCGGACAGCAGCACCTTGGTGACGACCGCCGGGAGCCTGAGGTGCGCCGAGATCTCGGCGACCGAGGTAGGCCCGTCGCACAGGCCGAGCGCCAGGGCGTGCTCGGGGCCCAAGTGCGTCTGCGGCACGGTCCCGGTGGCCATCACCAGCGAGAGCAGGTCCAGCGCGGCTGTCGGACGGGTGCGGCCACCGCTCACCGTGTACGGGCGGATGAGCCGGCCGGCCGCGTCGTCCAGCAACGGCCCGTCCTTGGGGGACGGCACTCTCATTGCCCGGCGGCGCTCGGCGCCACCGCCGACTGTCTGGTCGGCGTGATCAGGTAGGGCCGTACGCTCTTGACCAGCATCGCCATCTCATAGCCGAGGACCGCGGCGTCCGCCTCGCGCCCGGCGAGTACGGCGAGGCAGGTGCCGGAACCGGCGGTGGAGACGAACAGCAGCGTGGAGTCGAGCTCCACAACCACCTGGCGCACCTCTCCGCCGTCGCCGAAGCGCGCTCCGGCGCTGCGGCCCAGGGAATAGAGGCCGGAGGCGAGTGCCGCCATGTGGTCGGCCATGTCGGTGTCCAGGCCGTGCACGGATTTCACCAGCCCGTCGGAGGAGAGCAGTACCGCGCTGCGGGTGTACGGCACGCGCTGGACCAGGCCGCTGAGCAGCCAGTCGAGGTCCGATTCATGACCGTTCGGCACATCGCTCGCCATGGTGCATCTACTCCTTGGAGGTGTTGTCGTTGCGCTGCGGGGCGGGGTCCGCGGGGGAGCGGGACTCGGCCAGTCCGATGCCCCGCTGGAAGGCCGCCATCAAGCCCGGGTCGTGAAGGGCGTGGTCGTCGTCCTTGCGGGGCGCCGGAGCGTCCCTGAGCTGGGGGACGAGGTGTTCCTGGCTGCGGCGTCGGGGCAGTTGTGGGCGGTCCATGGTGCCGCGGACCACTCCACCCGCGTGCGGGGTGGTGGTGGTTTCGGCGGACTCCGCGGGCGAACTCTCCTGCGGCGCCGAGCGGTCGGTCGCCGGGCGGGCGGCGGCCTGGCTGGGCCTGTCGGCGTGCACTCCGCGTACCGGAAGGGGGCCCGCGCCAAGGGTGGCGTGCGCCGTCTCGCGCTGTGGTTGCGGCTGTGGCTGCGATTGCTGCCGGTGCTGCGGTTGGAGCTGATGCAGGTACGGCGGGGAGTGCGGCTGCTGCGGGATCGGGGGGGACTGTGCCGCGGTCGCCCGGGGGGCGGCCGTCCGGTCGCTCGGGCCATGCCCGGCTTCGGGCGCCGCTGCCGCCGCGTCGGCCGCCTGAGCGAGTCGTTCCGGCTCGGAGCCGAGCAGCCCCTGCGGCAGTACGAGGATGGCCTGGACGCCGCCGTAGATATTGGACTGGAGCCGGACCGCGATGCCGTGTCTGCGGGCCAGCGCCGAGACGACGAAGAGGCCGATCCGCCCGTCCTGAAGCATATGGGCGACATTCACCTGGTCGGGGTCGGCAAGGAGAGCGTTCATCTTGTTCTGCTCGCCGACCGGCATGCCGAGGCCGCGGTCCTCGACCTCGACGGCCAGTCCGGCCGTGACGTGCGAGGCGCGCAGCAGCACCTGAGTGTGCGGAGCGGAGAACAGCGAGGCGTTCTCGACCAGTTCGGCCAGCAGGTGGATCACGTCGGCGACGGCGTGGCCGCGCAGTGTGCCGTCGATCGGCGGCACCAGCTTGACCCTGGGGTACTGCTCCACCTCGGCGATGGCTGAGCGGAGCACCTCCGTCATGGTGACCGGGTTGGACCACTGCCGCCTGGAGATCGCGCCGCCGAGGACGGCGAGGTTCTCCGCGTGCCTGCGGATGCGGGTGGCGAGGTGATCGACATGGAAGAGGCCCTTGAGCAGCTCGGGGTCCTCGACCTCGTTCTCCAGCTCGTCGAGGAGCTGGATCTCCCGGTGGACCAGCGACTGGAGCCGCCGGGCCAGATTGACGAAGACTTCGACCTTCTGTTCGTTGCCGACGCTGCTGGAGAGCCTGGACGCCTGCACCACCGCCGCCACCGCGGCCTCGTGCGAACGGCTCAACTCCTGGGTCAGCAGGTCGAATTCGTCCCCAGCGAGCGGAGTGGGCGAGGGCGTACCGCGGGCAGGCGGTACCTCCCCCCGTCTGAGCTGCTCGACCACGGTGCGCAGGTCGGCCTGACCGCGCGCGGTGGAGCGGCGCAGGTCGGCGCACCGGTCGAGTACGGACTTGGCCATGCGGTCCGCGCCCAACGCCGCCGCCGCCACGGCGGCCATGGCGACCATGGCGGAGGCGGTGAGCACGGCCCACAGACTGGCGGATGGCTGAGGGGTGGCGATGCGGATCGTGAAGATCACCGCGGCTGCGCCGCTGAGCGCGGCGACGACCGCCGGCAGGACTGCGGTCCGCAGGAGTTGAGGGCGTATACGGGCTTCCGGCGACGACGGCACGGGATGCGACCTTCCCGCTGCCGACAGGGAGCGGGCGCCTGGCCGGCCGTGGCGCCCGCCCTCACGGCGGTCCGGCCGCGCGGCGGGTGCGCGTAGTTGAGACATCAGCGTCCTTGGTACGTGGGGCCCCAGGAATCGGCGTACTGCACGTGGTCAGTTTCGGCTCGGCGGAGGGCTCGCTGTGCGCAATATGGGCGTACGCAATTCCGTACGCAACATGAGCCGTCCGTTGATCACCGGCCACACACGGTAGTGGCGAAGCGGGCACGTGGGACGGGCGGTTGACAAACTTGCCCGACATTCGTCCCACTCTGGTATGAGGCCTCGCACTGTTGCCCGAAAACACTCGATCGGCCCCCGTCGCCGCGTCGGTGGCGGCGGGGGCCGGATGCTCGGGGATCAGGCGGTCGGCGCCACCTCGGGGCTGCCGGCGCCGCCGGAGTTGGCCCAGCCCTCGACGGGCGCGGTCGCCACCGCACGCCACCACAGCTCGGACGGAACGCCCTCGGCAGTCGGCTCGAACGGCTCGCCCGGTCGCGGCAGCGCTATGGGCGCGCCCGCGGCGGCCGCGGCCGCGACCGTGCCCTCGCCCGGCTCGGCCCACGGGTGCGGCGCGAGGTTGAACGTCCCCCAGTGGATCGGCAGCATCACGCCGGACGGCTGCCCGCCCTGGAGGTCGAGGTGGGCGCGCATGCCCTCGGCCGGCGTCATGTGGATGTCCGGCCAGTACTCGCTGTAAGCGCCGATCTGGATCATGGTGGCGTCGAAGGGGCCGTGCTCGGCGCCGATGTCCTTGAAGCCGGGGAAGTATCCGGTGTCGCCGCTGTGGTAGATCCGGTGCTCCGGGCCCGTGACGGCCCAGGACGCCCAGAGTGTGTGCTGCTGGTTGCGCAGCCCGCGGCCGCAGAAGTGGCGGGCCGGGGTGGCGGTCAGCCGGATGCCGGCGACTTCCGTCGACTCGGTCCAGTCCAGCTCACGCAGCCGGTCGGCGGGCACGCCCCAGCGCTCGAGGTGCGCGCCGACGCCCAGCGGCACCGCGAAGACCGTGTCCGTGGAGGCCAGGGCGCGGATGCTGGGCAGATCAAGATGGTCGTAGTGATCGTGGGAGATGACGACGACATCGACCGGGCCGAGGGCCGCGAGCGGCACGGGAACAGGATGCAGCCGCTTGGGTCCGGCGAAGGAGAAGGGTGAGCAGCGGTCGCCCCAGACCGGGTCGAAGAGGACCCGCCGGCCGTCGATCTCGGCAAGGACGCTGGAGTGTCCGATCCAGGTGAGCCGCAGCCCGGAGGCCGGCGGTTTCGCCAGGTCGGCAAGGGGCGTGGGGTGCATGGGCACCACGCCGACGGGGGACCGGCGCGCCCGTGCCTCCTTGCGGAAGTAGATCTTGGCGAACTCGATCATGGAGCTGCCGGACGGCCTGGTCCTGGCCCCCACGGGGTTCTGGAAGGACCCGTCGGAGAAGTTCGGCGAGCGGAGAATCCGCGCCCACCGCTCTCCGGCCGGGTCGGCGCCGAACGCGGCGGGTCGCAGGGACCGCAGCCGGGAGCTGAGAGAGTGGGGCGAGCCGGCGCCGGTCACAGCACCTCCAGATGTCGGGGTCTTTTCATTATGTGCGGGCGGTACGCCAGTGCGGTAACGCGCGGAGGCCGCGCACCGTGCTGGTGCCGGTGGGCGTCACCCTGGGTGTGCCGGCGGTGACGGCCACCGGCACCGGCGGTGGGCTCAGCGGCGCGGCTGGCCATAGGCCCGTTCCACGCGCAACCGCAACACGAGGCGCTTGTCGCGGACCATCGCGCGCCGGTAGTCGTCCCAGTCCGGGTGTTCGCCCTGCACGTCGCGGTAGAGGGTGATCAGCTCTTCGACGGTGGCGTCGTGCGGGTCGGCAGCGACCGGTGAGAGGTCGGCCGTACCCTCGACGACGGTCCAGGCCCAGCGGTCGGGGCTGGTGACGTGGTAGCAGGCGCGCGGGTCGCGGCGCAGGTTCCTGGTCTTGGCCCGGTCGTCAGTGATGGACACCCGGATGATCCGCTCATGCGGGTCGTACGCGTGGTTCACATTGGACAGCTGGGGCCTGCCGTCCCGTTTGATGGTGGCCAGCACCCCTCCGTCGTACTCGTCGACCAGCTCGAGGAGGGCGTCCTCCGCGTCCCGCTGCGCGTCCTGCTGTGCGTCGATGTCCGTCATGACCACAGCAACGCCTGTCCCCGTGCGGGTGTTCCTGAGATTCCCCCCGCGATGTCACATCCGGGACCGCGCTGTCCGTCGTATGCGTGAATACGGCGTCGACAAAGGGCGTCGACCACACCTCAGGAGGCTCGTCATGGCCCGTATCTCGCTCACCCCGCGCCGCTCGCTCCTCTTCCGCGCCACCCAGTGGTACTCCAAGCGCGTGTACGGAAAGGTCCTCGACCCCGCCCGGGCACTGGCCCACAACCCGCAGGTGCTGTGGACGGATTTCCGTTTCGAGCAGTCGGTGGCGAAGTGGAAGAGCCTCGACCCGGGCCTCAAGGCGCTGGCGGTGATGGCGTCGGCGGCCTCGATCGGGTGCAGCTGGTGCATGGACTTCGGCCACTGGGAGAGCCGGCAGCAGGGCATGGACGTGCGCAAGCTCCAGGATGTGCCGATGTGGCGCGACAGCGATGTCTACGCTCCGCTGGAGCGCGACGTCATGGAGTACGCGGAGGCGATGACGGCCAATCCGCCGCGGGTCGAGGACGAGCTGACGAAGCGGCTGCTCATGGCTCTCGGCGAGGCGGCGTTCGTCGAGCTGACCGCGATGGTGGCGGTGGAGAACCTGCGCTCGCGGATGAACTCCGCACTTGGGCTGACCAGCCAGGGCTTCAAGGACCACTGCGAGATTCCGGCCCGCCGGCGCTCCACGGCCGGCTGACCGCTACGGCCGTTCGGTCCACCCGGCGAGTTTATTGACGATCACGTTGGCAGGGGAGCTCGCCCCTCCGGATACTGACCGACGATTCAGTTACTGCGTCCGTCGTCGTGCCTGGAGGCAACATGTCCGAGCTCCCCATCGGGCTGGTCCGCTCACGACCGAGCGGCGCGGGCAGCAGTTCGGCAAGCCGTCTGGATGCTCGACGGACGGGGTATTCGCGCGAGTTCCCGTGGAGCAGTGGATACGGGACGCCAAGCTGGAGGAGATCGAGAAAGGCACCTCGGACATCATGCGGCTGATCATCTCGAGGAGCATGCGACATGGCGGCGACGACTCTGACGGGCGGCGAAGCCGATGCTGGAATGGACCGACGACGCGCTCGCCCGCGAGCTCGGCGTGGACCGCGCCGCGCTCACCGCCGCCGCTCGCTGAACGGCCGTGCGCGCACAGCCTCTTCCCCCATACTTGGCAACTGTGTCTCAGCAGCCGCAGTCTCAGTCCAAGTCTCAGTCTCAGTCTCAGTCTCAGTCTCAGTCTCAGTCTCAGTCTCAGCAGGCAGATCCTCTCCCCCACGATGTGCTGGTCGTCGGCGGCACCGGCGTGGACACGGTCGTCCGTGTCGACTCTCTGCCGGTCCCGCTCTCGGACTCCGTCGGGGTCGGCCCGATCCGCGAATCGCCGGGCCACACCGGCGGCAACGTGGCCCTGGGCTGCCGGGCCCTCGGGCTGAATGTCACCCTCCTCGACTACATAGGCGACGACTGGCCGGGCCACCAGGTCCGCGCACGGCTCGCCGAAGGCGGGGTGGCCTTCGAGCCGCTCCTCTCCCCGACCGGGACTCGTCGCGCGGTCAACCTCGTCGACCCCGCGGGCCGCCGCATGTCCTTCTACGACGCCCGCGATCCGGGGGAGTTGCGGATGCCGCGCGACTTCTACCTCCCACATCTGCGGCGGGCCCGCCACATCCATCTCTCGATCGTGAACTTCGCGCGGTTCCTCTACGACGACATCGAGGCGCTCGGCGTACCCGTCTCCACCGACCTGCACGACTGGGACGGACTGGCCGATCACCAACGGGAGTTCGCGCTCCGCTCGGACCTGGTCTTCCTGAGCGCGGCGGGCGCCGGCGAGCGGATCGCCTCGGTGATGCGGGAGATCCTGCGCGACGGACGGGCACAGACGGTGGTCGCGACGGCGGGCGCCGGCGGCTCGTACCTCCTCACCCGCGACGGCAGCAGCACCCCACGCCCGATCCCCGCGGCGGTCCCGCCCGCACCGGTGGTGGACTCCAACGGCGCGGGGGACGCGTACGTTTGCGGCTTTCTCTACGGGCGGTTGTCCGGCCGCGACCTGGAGGAGAGCGCCAGGCTGGGCGCACTGGCGGGCGCCCACGCCTGCACGGGCGAGGGCAGCACGGCGCTGATCGGCCCCGCCGGACTCGTGCCGTCTCAGGTCTGACGCACGGGACGCATTGGTTCGTACGGCGGGCTCCTCAGCCGTCGTACGGAACGGGAAAGCCGATCCCGTCCCTCGCCGACTCCTCCCACAGCCGGCGCGCCACCGCCGCGTCCTGCGCCCGCGCCGAGAACGCCGTCGGCTTCGGTGCGCCCTTGAAGGAGCCGAGGCCGGAGGGGCCGTAGTACTCACCGGCCCGAGCGTCCGGGTCCGCCGCCGCACGCAGCACCGGGAGCGCGCCGCCAATCAGCTCCGGCGATTGAACAGTCAGGGAGCCTTTTCCAACCTCAGCTTGAGCAGGTCACGTGGAGGGTGGGGACGGCCTGAACGAGTGCGGTGATGCGGGTGGTGCTGCACCGCTTCGTGGGCGAGAAAATCGGTGGCGCTCCGTGAGGTGAGCCGTTAACTTCCGCCTGAGCGCAGTGAGGTACGAGACGCGACGGCGAAGGGGAGCCAGGCATGGAGACTGAGGGCGCGCGGACCGACCGTTTGGGCTTGCTGCTCGACCAGTTCGACCAGGCCAGGGAGATGGCCCAGGTGCGGCTGACGGGGCTCGGTGACGAGGAGTGCCTGTGGGAGCCGGTGGCCGGTTGCTGGTCGATCCGGCGCCGGGGCGAGGCGGCGACGCCCCGGGCGTACGGGCCGGGCGAGTGGGTGCTCGACAAGGGCGCCCCGGACATCCCGGCGAACGAGTACGCCGAGATCTCCCGGCAGGCTGCCGGCGGCATGACGGTCGCCAAGATCGCCGATGACTGGAGCGTGAGCGTCGAGCGGGTCGAACAGATCCTCGCCCACACCGGTGCGCCGGAGCCCGACGAAGTGCCGGTCACCACCATCGCGTGGCGGCTGGGGCACCTGCACTCCTGCTTCGCGGGCCAATGGGAGTGGACCTTCGGTGAACGGCGGCAGGAGCCGAAGCTGCTGGTCGACTTCACCCCCTCCGCCGCCTTGGCACTCGAACGGTTCTGGGCGCTGATCGACCGCTGGCGCGACAGCGTCGCCGCCATCACCGACGAGCAGCTCGACACGGTCGGCTTCTCGCAGTACCCGTACGGCTCCGATCCCGACGACCCATTCATCGCCGTGCTGGCGGGGGCCAACCTCGAATTCATCCATCACATGGCCGAGATCGCGTTGCTCCGCGACCTGTGGCGGGCCCGCTTCACCACTCCCGGGTAGGCCCGGGCGCGCGGCGAGGGTGTTCCATGGCGTTTCCGATCCACACGCCAGTGAGCGGTTGGTGGAGCTGGACACGTCGATGCCGGACGGGTAGACAAGCACACGAGTTTCGACATGCCATAGGCGCGCCACGCGCCGTAGCGGCGCTCGCTCTGCAGATTTTCGAAGTCGAGGCGGGCGCTGCTCTGCGCCATGCTGGTGACGGTGACGACGCGGCTCCCCGGCTGGTCGAGGAGTCTGGGCAGCAGCAGCGCGGTGAGTGCGTAGTGCCCGAGGTGGTTGGTGCCGAACTGCGACTCGAAGCCCTGCGCCGTGGTGCGGCGGTGGGGTGGCGCGATCAGCCCGGCATTGTTGATCAGCAGATCCAGCCAGGGTCGGGGGTGAGCCGCACTGCTTCGCGTACGGAGTCCAGGTCGGCCAGATCCAGCGGCAGCAGCCCGGCCCGCGCGCCCGGCACCTCGGCGCGCAGCCGGTGCATCGCGGCCGCGCCGCGGTCGTGGTCGCGGGTGCCGAGCAGCACCCGCGCCCCGGCGCCGGCGAGGCCCGCGGCGACCGCGAAGCCGATGCCGCGGTTGGCACCGGTGACCAGGGCCGTACGGCCCGTCAGCCGGGGCAGGTCCCTCGCACCCCACCCCGCCGCCATCACAGGGGCAGCAGGTTCGGGCGCTTGGCCTCGACATGGTCGCCGGAGCTCTCGCCGCGCAGCCGTCGGCCGATCCACGGCACCAGGTGCTCACGCGCCCAGTGGATGTCGTCACGGCGCACGTCGAGCGGGCCGCGCCGCGGCTGGGGCGGCCACAGCTGGTCGGGGTCGGCGGGCACATCGATTCCGAGTACCTGGGCGGCGCGCAGCGCAACCCGGGTGTGTCCCTCGGGCGACAGATGCAACCGGTCGGCGTCCCAGGCGCGCCTGTCCTGAACGGACTTGAGCGACCAGAGGTCGAGGACGGGGCAGTCGTAGCGGTCGGCGATGGACCGTACATGCGCGGTGTACGTGGCGATCTTGCCGCGCAGATGGCGCAGCACCGGCACCCCGCGCGTGTCGAATCCGGTGGTGACCATGACCGTGCCGACCGCACTCGTGAGGTCGGCGACGGCGCGCTCGAAGCGCTCGGCCACGTCGTCGGGGTCGGTGCCCGGCCGGATGATGTCGTTGCCGCCGGCGCAGAACGTCACCAGATCCGGGGCGAGTTCCTTCGCCCTCGGCACCTGCTCCTCGACGATCTGGTCGAGGAGACGGCCGCGCACGGCGAGATTGGCGTACCTGAAGGTGTGCTCCGGGGTCCGGTCGTCGAGCAGGACCGCGAACCGGTCAGCCCATCGACGTACATCCCGTTCGGACCCGGGTCTCCCACGCCCTCGGTGAAGCTGTCACCGATCGCCGCGTACGACCCGAATGCGCCATTTTTCCCTGTTCTCGAATCGTCTGCCACGAGACCACATCTTTCCCTTACGGATGTGACCTACGCGACCGCAAGGAGGGGTTGACGAGGGGTGATCTTTGCCACCGGCCAAGTTTCGTCCAACCCGGAATACGCCGACTCCCCCCGCGCCGCCGGGTGGCGGTGCGAGGGGAGAGCGGTGTGCTGTCTGCGCCTCGGCTGGATCAGGCGGACCGGACGCGGATCAGATGGAGACGCCGTACTGGCGCAGGTAGGCCAGCGGGTCGATGTCCGAGCCGTAGCTCGGGCCGGTACGGATCTCGAAGTGCAGGTGCGGGCCGCTGGAGTTGCCGGTGGAGCCGGAGAGGCCGAGCTGCTGGCCGCCGCTCACGCTCTGGCCGGCGGAGACGGAGAGCGAGGAGAGGTGGGCGTACTGCGAGTAGTTGCCGTCGCTGTGCTGGATCACAACCTCGTTGCCGTACGCACCGGCCCAGCCGGCGGAGACGACGGTGCCCGCGCCGACGGCCTTGACGGTGGTACCGGAGGATGCCGCGAAGTCGACGCCGGTGTGGTAGCCGCTGGACCACATGGCGCCGGTCATGCGGTAGGGGGTGGTGACGGTCGCGCCGTCGACGGGGGCTGTGAAGCCGGAGCCGCTGGTCTGCGGGGCGCTCGCGGAGTCACCGGAGGACTGCGCGGAGGGGTCCGAGCCGGAGTCGGAGGAGGCCTTGGCCTTCGACGCGGCCTTCGGTGCGGCCTTGGACTCGGCCCCGGCCTGGCTCTCCTCGCGGGGCTGCGCCTTCTCCGGAGCCTTCGCCTTCGACGTCGCACCGAGGGTCAGCTTGAGGCCCGGGCGGATCAGCGACGGGTTGTCGCCGATCTGCTCACGGTTGTCCTCGTACAGCTTCTTCCAGCCGCCGGACACATCGTGCTCCTTGGCGATCTTGGCCAGGTAGTCGCCGGCGACGACGGAGTACGTGGTGGGGGCGGCGGCCGGCTTGGCGGCCGCCGGGGTCGCGGCGGCGGTCACTGCCGCAGCCGCCACGGCGGGAGCGGTCTTGCCCGCCGCGTGGGCGCCGGTGGCGCCCATCAGTGGAAGCACGATGACGGCGCCACCCGTGCCGGCGGCGACGAAGCCGCGCGTGATCGGGCTGGTCCTTGGACGGCGGTGCTTACCCTTTGCGGGCATGGCGCATTCCTCTCCGGCGCCTACGAGGTGAGCTGTCGGGTTCGGGCTGGAGATGCCCGGCCGCGCGGTGCGCGACTTAACCCCGAGCCGTCCGGAACTCCGGAATGGCGTACTACCTGGGTCCCCCGCTCCTGCCACGCGTTGGTGGGTTTCGAATTCCGGTCGGCGGCAGGATTAGGCGGTCCGTCCGGATTGACGGGAACGTAAGCGAGACGGACGGGCGGGTACAAGCCATCACTTTCCCGGGTCAATGATCCATGCGATATCGCCACAGAATTCCGGTTACGCTCCGTGAATAATGGATCCCAACGGGATCCCAACTGTCCTTCCGTCAAAGGAATTCGACTCCGCCGCACCACCACGGAACGTCACGGATATGATCCTGCTCACGGGTCGGGTCCCATCTCCCTTACATACGGGGCACGTTATGCCGAACCGGCCAATTCGGACAGAAGTGTCATTTAATGATGATCAGCCGATCGAGCCCACTTACCCCGAATTCCTGTCAACACCACAGGAATTCCACCGTGACCCACCGCCTTTGCTCGACGACTGCCTCTCGGCCTCAACCGCAAAACTGGACAAAATGGTGCCGCGTCCGCGACGGGCCGCTCTTCCGGAACGAGGGGGTGGAGCCGACCGCGGAGGCATCCGGGGCGACGTGGCGAAGGCCGCCGCGATCGCGCCGGCGCAGGCCCCCGCGGCGCGCGGGATGGGTGCGGGATGAAGATCCTGAATACGGTGTCGCCGAAGGCGAATGCGGCCGGGGATTTCTCCGCGTACATCCCGATCATGGATGTCGACCTTCTCGATGTCACCCCTCGTAGAGCCCCCTGATCTCCTTTGGCCCATTCCGAATTGCCCGTCGTCCACTCGAAATTCGCGGCAGGCTTGAGCCGGAGGAGTCGCCGGAATCCGTTGCAGCGGGGTACGGGGGTATGCCGCGCCCCGACGAGCCGTCTGCGCCGTATCCGCTCGTTGCTCCTGAAGCCCTCGCCCGGCCATGGAAGTTCGCGTTCATGGCCGGGTCGATTCGGAGTCGATTCGGAGTCGGATCAGCGGCGACGCAGCCGGATCACGGTGGCGTCCATGTCGCCCTTGAGTCCGGTGTCCAGTCCGTGGTGCAGGAGTACGGCCCCCCGGTGTACGGCGCCGGTGTCCAGGCACTCGTAGGAGGCTGCCGGGTCGAAGCCGCGCAGCCTGAGCCTGGGCGGCTGCTCGCCGTAGTGCTGCGCCTGCAGCCAGGCGAGGACAACGCTCTCGTCGCCGCGTATGTACTGCACGGCGCTGAGCCCGCCCTCGGGCGCCCGCAGCCGGTGCAGCTCGCCGTGCTGCACCAGCGGCCTGATCTTCTTGTAGAGGTCCACCCAGCCGCGTGCCTCGGCGAGCTCCTCATCGGTCCACTCGGTGAGGTCGCCGCCGACGCCGAGAACACCGGCCATCGCGCTGACGAAGCGGAAACGGAGCGTGCTGACGCGGCCGTTGAGCTGGACATTGGGGCTGTCGGTGACCCAGGCCGCCATGACCCGTGCCGGGTGCAACTGGGTGAAGCCCTGCTGGATGGCGAGCCGGTCCAGCGGATCGGTGTTGTCGGAGGTCCACACCTGGTCGGTACGGGAGAGGATTCCGAGGTCGATCCGGCCGCCGCCGCCCGAGCAGGACTCGAAGGCGACGGACGGATGCGCCGCGCGCAGCCGGTCGAAGAGTGCATACAGCGCGTGCACATGCTCGACCCAGAGCTTCTGCGGGTACTTCTCGCCGGGCCAGCCCGCGTCCGTGAAGCAGCGGTTGAAGTCCCATTTCACGTAGTCGATGGGCGCGCTGCTGAGGAGCGTGTCCAGCTGCTCCCAGAGATAGGCCTGTACGTCCTCGCGCGCGAGGTTCAGCACGAGCTGGTTGCGGAATTCGGTCCTGGCGCGGCCCGGGTGGTACTGCACCCAGTCGGGGTGCGCGCGGTAGAGGTCGCTGTCGGCATTGACCATCTCCGGCTCGACCCAGATGCCGAACTGCATCCCCAGCTCGTGCACTTCGTCGGCAAGCGGCCCCAGCCCCTGCGGGAAGCGCTCGGCGTTGGGCGTCCAGTCGCCGAGCCCGGCGCGGTCGCTGGTGCGCTGCCCGAACCAGGCGTCGTCCACCACGAACAGTTCGACGCCCATGGCCGCGGCCCGCTGGGCGAGCGCCCGCTGCTGCTCCTCGGAGATGTCGAAACCGGTGGCTTCCCAGGAGTTGTAGAGGACGGGCCGCTCGGTCGCCGCGTCGGGGATCACATGCGCCAGCTGCCAGGCGTGCCAGGCCCGGCTGGCAGCGCCGAATCCGCCGTCGGTCCACAGCCCGGCGAAGACGGGCGAGGTGTACGACTGGCCGGGCGCGAGCCGCAGCAGTCCCGATTCGTCGTAGCCCGCGCCGCCGGTGATCTGCACGAGTCCGTCGGGCAGCTGCTGTACGGAGATCCGCCAGGACCCGGACCAGCCGAGCGCGCAGGCGTACACCTCGCCGTGCTCCTCCGTGGCCCCCTCCGCGTCCAGCGCGACCCACGGCAGATGCTGATGTCCGGTGTGGCCGCGACGGCTGCCGATCACCTTCTCGCCGTACGTCAGCTCCGACCGTACAAGCAGCGACTCGGCCGCCCAGCGGCCGTGCAGCTGACTGAGCCGCCAGCGGTCGCGCTGGGGCAGCGTCCAGGCGGCGGCGTCGGCCCGCAGCAGCTCCAGGTCGGGACCGTCCCCTTCGTGGGCGACGGTGACCCAGCGCTCGATGATGTCCGCGTCGTCGCGCATCCGGTGGTGCAGGGTGAGGCCGAGGCCGTGCAGGGCGTCGGTGAAGCGGAGCCGCAGTTCGTCGCCGTCCACCGCGTGAGAGGCGAAGGTCCACTCCGTGCCGCGCACTTGTGGCGTACGGACCAAGAGCGCCGGGCGTACGAAACGGGGTCCGCCCTCGACCGGGTACTCCTCGTGCCCGTCGAGCTGCGACTCGAAGGGCCAGTAGGGCGGCAGTACCCGGTCCGCGAGTGCCTCCGCGTCGGCGCCGGAGATCCGGGGCCCCCAATGGAGATGCAGCAGTTCGTCGTCGTCCGTGAGGTGCAGCGCGTAACTGCTCGTGGATCCGGAGAGAACCCACGTACGCCCCTTGCCAACACTCTCGATCATCCCAACCCCTCAGATACACACAGTTCCGCACAGCCTCGCACATCATCCGACGTGGACGGCTGCCGGTGCAACGGCCTTGCGGGAGACGGTCGAGATGACTACCCGATGAAGCGGTGTCGTATCGTCGGGACCGCGCCATCGTCGGCGAGCAGCGCCGACGGCAGTCACTTCAGGAGTCCCCGTGACGCAGCAGCTGCCGCAGGTCCCGTCGACAGAGCCGGAGCTGGCCGGCGTGCGCAACTTCCGGGACGTGGGCGGCCTGCCGACCGTGGACGGCAGGAGGGTGCGGCACGGCCGGCTCTTCCGCAGCGGCCATCTCGCGCACGCGACCGAGTCCGACGCCTCGTTCCTCGGCACGCTGGGACTGCACACGATCTTCGACTTCCGCAACGCGGCGGACATGCGGCTGGAGGGCCCCGACGTCGAGCTGCCCGGCGTACGCAACGTGAATCTGCCGCTGACCGACCCGGCCGACGGCGCCGAGTTCTGGAAGATGGTCCGGGACGGCAACCTCGACCAGCTGCGGTCGATCCTCGCGAACGGCCGAGCGGCCGGGCGGATGTCGGCCTCGTACCGGACGATCATCACGCAGCGCACAGCCGAGCACAGCAAGGTCCTGCACGCGCTCGCGGAGGACAGCGTCCCCGCCCTGATGCACTGCGCGGCGGGCAAGGACCGCGCCGGTCTGTCGGTAGCCGTCTCGCTGCTGGCAGTCGGCGTCGAGCGGGAGGCCATCGAGGCGGACTACCTCAAGTCCAATGACCCGCACCGCCGTTACCTGATCCGGCGCAACGACAACTCCCCGGCCGGGATGTCCCCGGAGGTGATGGAGCTGCTGTCCCCGCTCTTCGACGCCCGGGCGGAGTACCTGAGCGCGGCCTTCGAGACGATCGAGCAGACCTGGGGCACCACCGAGCGCTACCTCACCGAGGGCCTGAAGGTGAGCCCGCAGACGCGCGAGCGGCTGCGCGACCGGCTCCTCGACGAGGTCTGAGCCGGGCGCACCGGTTCCGCGCTACTGGTTCTGGCCGCCCAGCACGAAGAGCAGATAGAGGAAGAAGGCGAAGAGATGGCCCGCCACCAGATAGGCGAAGAGCCGGATCACCAGCCCTCGGGGGAATTTCCCCTCCTCGTTGTACTTGGACATCGTGTACCTCTCTCGCGTCTCACATGTGGGGATGAGCGTCCGGACTCTGCAGCAGCGTGTGTACGAAGAGCAGCTCGACCCGGTCGGGCGTGGCCGCCGCGATGCGGTGCGG
>NZ_JBSFMS010000115.1:0-22970 GCF_053599675.1 Streptomyces sp. NPDC000880
CCAACACCCCGGCGCCCTTCCGGGGCCCCCCGCGGGCCGGGGCCCGCATCCCCCTCACTCCTGAGGGGGATCCGGGCCCCTCGTTTGGAGTCACTCCGCGCGCCGTTGCAGACATGTCTTCATAGCGTGTGCTTATGAACCACACGCCTCGCTTCCGCACCGTTCTCAGCTGCACCCTGCTGGTCGTGTCCTTCGGGGCGGCCGCGACTGCGTGCGGCGATTCCGACAGCCATCCGCTCGCAGCGAAGCCCTTCGACGCGGCGGAACAGGTCTCCTTCAACACGCCTATAGGCGGCGTCAAGGTAGACCCCGACAAGCCCCTGGAAGTCACCACGGACGGTGGCGACAGCGGGCGGATCACCGATGTGACGGTCATCGACGACTCGGGCCACCACCTCGCGGGCGAACTGTCCGCGGACGGCGCCCGGTGGCGCTCCACCGCGCCGCTGTCGGCAGGCGTCAAGTACACCGTGAAGGTCTCCACGGAGGACGAGGACGGCCACCCGGGCGCCCGCACGCTCACCTTCGAGACGTCTCCCGCCAAGCGGCTGCTGACGGTCGAGTTCGGCCCGAAGGCGGGCACGTACGGCGTCGGCCAGCCAATAACCGCGGAGCTCAGCGCTCCGGTCAAGGCCAAGGAGGCCAGAGCCGTCGTCGAGCGCGCTCTGAGGGTCGAGTCCGAGCCCTCCGTGGAGGGCTCCTGGTACTGGGTCGACGACAAGAAGCTGCACTTCCGCCCGAAGGAGTACTGGCCCACCGGCGCGACCGTCAGCGCCACCAGCAACCTCCAGGGCGTCAAGGTGTCCGACAAGATCTACGGCTCCGCCTCGAAACCGCTGGGGCTCACCATTGGGGACCGTATAGAGGCCATCACCGACGCCGGAGCGCACAACATGACGGTCCTGCGCAACGGAGAAGTGATCAACACCATTCCGGTGACCACGGGCAAGCCCGGCTTCTCCACCCGTAACGGAATCAAGGTCGTGCTCGGCAAGGAGTACTTCGTACGGATGCGCGGCACCAGCATCGGAATCGCCGAGGGCAGTTCCGAGTCGTACGACCTGCCCGTCTACTACGCGACACGCGTCACCTGGAGCGGTGAGTACGTCCACGCCGCGCCCTGGTCCGTCGGCTCACAGGGATACGCGAACGTCAGCCACGGTTGCACCGGGATGTCGACCGGCAACGCCGCGTGGTTCTACGAGACCGTCCGTGAGGGCGACATCGTCAAGGTCATAAACAGCCAGGGGAACGAGATGGACACGTTCGGCAACGGCTTCGGCGACTGGAACGTGCCCTGGGACAAGTGGCGCAAGGGCAGCGCCCTGGTGGCCGACACCAGGGACGGCAGCGACCCCACGGCGGTGGCGCGGCTGCGTCCCCAGGTCTGACCGGCCCAGGTCTGACGGATCCAGGTCTGACCGGCCCAGGTCTGACGGGTCCAGCTCTGACGGGTCCAGCTCTGATCGGCCCAGACCTGACGGTCCCGGGCCTGGCGTCCCCTGGTCCTACGCGTCGACGCCGAGCCGGCCGCGCAGCAGAGCGGCCAGCGCGTCCGCGAACTCCACCGGATCGACCGGAAGGGTCACCGCGGCGTCCGCACGGCTCCAGGTGGCCAGCCAGGCGTCCTGTGGGCGGCCGATCAGCAGCAGCACCGGCGGGCAATTGAAGATCTCGTCCTTGATCTGCCGGCACACGCCCATGCCGCCGGCCGGAACCGTCTCGCCGTCCAGCACGCAGACGTCGACACCGCCCTCGTCCAGCGCCTTGAGTACAGCGGGCAGGGTCGCGCACTCCAGGAACTCCACCGGCGGTACGTCGGCCGCCGGCCTGCGTCCCGCCGCCAGCCGGACCTGCTCGCGGGTGCCCGCGTCGTCGCTGTAGACCAGGACCGTGGCAGTCGCCTGCATTGTTCCTCCGTCGTTGGATCAGGAACCGATGCGCCGGATGCTACTCCGTCCGACTCCCTGTCAACAGCAGTTCGGGCGGTGCTTCGATGGGCCGTTCGGGCTGGACAAAGCCCACGGACACACCGAACGGCACCCCCGGAGTGAGGGCGGGATAAGCGACCGACATAATGTCGGTCGTGGCGACAGCAACGACAGTAGAAACCGGGCACGCGCACCCGTCGGTCAATCGGCCGAACCTCACCAGTGTCGGAACCATCATCTGGCTGAGTTCCGAGCTGATGTTCTTCGCGGCCCTCTTCGCGATGTACTTCACCCTGCGATCGGTGACGGGCGCCGAGCACTGGAAGGAAATGGCTTCGGCCCTCAACTTCCCGTTCTCGGCGACGAACACCACGATCCTGGTGCTCTCCTCCCTCACCTGCCAGCTCGGCGTCTTCGCCGCTGAGCGCGGTGATGTGAAGAAGCTCCGCACCTGGTTCGTGATCACCTTCGTGATGGGTGCGATCTTCATCGGCGGTCAGGTCTTCGAGTACACCGAGCTGGTCAAGAAGGACGGCCTCTCGCTGTCCTCCGACCCGTACGGCTCGGCGTTCTACCTGACCACCGGTTTCCACGGTCTGCACGTGACGGGCGGACTCATCGCCTTCCTGCTGGTTCTCGGCAGGACCTACGCGGCCAGGAGATTCACTCACGAGCAGGCAACCGCCGCCATCGTCGTGTCCTACTACTGGCACTTCGTCGATGTCGTCTGGATCGGCCTCTTCGCCACGATCTACATGATCAAGTAACGGCGCGGGCAGCTCGCTGCCTGAAGCAGACACAGTCCAGAAGCATCGACGCAGAAGATCCTGACACCGGGGTAATCCGTGAAAAAGCTCTCCTCACGACGACGCCATCCGCTGGCGGCGGTCGTCGTCCTACTCCTCGCGCTGGCGGCTACTGGGGGGCTGTACGCCGCGTTCGCACCCGCGGACAAGGCGCAGGCCGATGAAACCGCCCAGTCCCTCGCCATCAAGGAGGGCAAGAAGCTCTACACCGTCGGCTGCGCCAGCTGCCACGGAACCGGCGGTCAGGGCACCTCTGACGGCCCGAGCCTGGTCGGCGTCGGCTCCGCCGCCGTCGACTTCCAGGTCGGCACGGGCCGGATGCCGGCCCAGCAGCCCGGCCCCCAGGTGCCGAAGAAGAAGGTCATCTACTCGCAGAGCGAGATTGACCAGCTCGCGGCGTACGTCGCTTCCCTCGGCGCCGGTCCGATCACGCCGACCGAGAAGCAGTACAGCCCCCAGGGCGCGGACATCGCCAAGGGTGGCGACCTGTTCCGCACCAACTGCGCCCAGTGCCACAACTTCACCGGTGAGGGCGGTGCCCTGACGGACGGCAAGTACGCCCCGAACCTTGAGGACGTGGACCCCAAGCATGTCTACGAGGCCATGCAGACCGGCCCGCAGAACATGCCTTCCTTCCCCGACACGACGCTGCCGGAGCAGCAGAAGCGGGACATCATCGCGTACCTCCACACCGTGAACAGTGACCAGGCCGCGAGCCCTGGAGGCCTCAAGCTGGGTGGGCTCGGCCCCGTCAGCGAGGGTCTGTTCGGCTGGGTCTTCGGGCTGGGTTCACTGATCGCAGTTGCCGTCTGGGTCGCGGCCCACACCGCTAAGGCCAAGAAGTCATGAGTAGCCAAGAGATTCCAGAAGAGAACCTGCCCGCTGAGCGGGACGCCGCGCACGGCACGGTAAAGGTCGCCGACGACCCGTTCGCGGATCCGGGGCTGCCGCCCCACAAGCCGCGCATCCAGGACATCGACGAGCGGGCCGCCAAGCGCTCCGAGCGCGCGGTCGCCTTCCTGTTCACGCTGTCGATGCTGGCCACCGTCGCCTTCATCGCCTCGTATGTCGTCTTTCCGGTCGACAAGATCGTGTTCATCTGGCCGATCGGCCATGTGAGCGCGCTCAACTTCGCGCTGGGTACCACGCTCGGCGTCGCCCTCTTCTGTATCGGCGCGGGCGCGGTCCACTGGGCCCGCACCCTGATGTCCGATGTGGAGGTCGCCGACGAGCGGCACCCCATCGCGGCCGAGCCCGAGGTCAAGGCCAAGGTTATGGCCGACTTCGCGGCGGGCGCCGAGGAGTCCGGCCTCGGCCGGCGCAAGCTGATCCGCAACACCATGTTCGGCGCGCTGGCGCTGGTGCCGCTCTCCGGTGTGGTGCTGCTGCGCGACCTGGGCCCGCTGCCCGAGAAGAAGCTGCGGGTCACCCTGTGGGCCAAGGGCAAGCAGCTCATCAACATGAACACGAATGAGCCGCTGCGTCCCGAGGACATCGTCGTCGGTTCGCTGACCTTCGCCATGCCCGAGGGCCTGGAGGAGGACAGCCACGACTTCCAGAAGGAAATCGCCAAGGCGGCCCTGATGATCGTCCGGATCAAGCCCGACGACATCAAGGACAAGCGCGAACTCGAGTGGTCGCACGAGGGCATCGTGGCGTACTCGAAGATCTGCACCCACGTCGGCTGCCCGATCAGCCTGTACGAGCAGCAGACGCACCACGTGCTCTGCCCCTGCCACCAGTCCACCTTCGACCTCTCCGACGGCGCCCGTGTCATCTTCGGCCCGGCCGGCCACGCCCTCCCGCAGCTGCGGATCGGCGTGAACGCCGAGGGCAACCTTGAGGCGCTCGGCGACTTCGAAGAGCCCGTCGGTCCTTCCTTCTGGGAGCGCGGATGAGTACTACATCTGAGACGAACCGCAAGGCACCCGCGGGTGAGCGGGTCGCAGACTGGGCGGACGGCCGGCTCGGGATCTACTCCCTGGCCAAGGCCAACCTGCGGAAGATCTTCCCGGACCACTGGTCCTTCATGCTGGGTGAGATCGCCCTCTACAGCTTCATCATCATCATCCTCACGGGTGTGTATCTGACGCTGTTCTTCCACCCGAGCATGAACGAGGTCGTGTACGAGGGCTCGCACGTGCCCATGCAGGGCATCCGGATGTCCGAGGCGTACGCCTCGACACTGGACATCAGTTTCGACGTCCGCGGCGGTCTGCTGATCCGGCAGATCCACCACTGGGCGGCGCTGATCTTCGTCGCGGCCATGATCGTGCACATGATGCGCGTCTTCTTCACGGGCGCCTTCCGCAAGCCGCGTGAGATCAACTGGCTGTTCGGCTTCCTGCTGCTGGTGCTGGGCATGTTCACCGGCTTCACCGGCTACTCGCTCCCCGACGACCTGCTGTCCGGTACGGGTGTCCGGTTCATGGAGGGCGCGATCCTCTCCATGCCGATCGTCGGCACGTACATGTCGTTCTTCCTCTTCGGCGGGGAGTTCCCCGGCGGGGACTTCGTGAGCCGGTTCTACTCGATCCACGTCCTGCTGCTGCCGGGCATCATGATGGGCCTGCTGGTGGCCCACCTGATCCTGGTCTTCTACCACAAGCACACGCAGTTCCCGGGCCCCGGACGTACGAACAACAACGTCGTCGGCATGCCGCTGCTGCCGGTCTACATGGCCAAGGCCGGAGGCTTCTTCTTCCTGGTCTTCGGCCTCATCTCGATCGTCGCCGCGGTCGCGTCGATCAACCCGATCTGGGCGCTCGGCCCCTACCGTCCGGACCAGGTGTCCACCGGCGCTCAGCCGGACTGGTACATGGGCTTCTCCGAGGGCCTGATCCGGGCCATGCCCGGCTGGGAGATCAACTTCGCGGGCCACACCCTCGCCCTGGGTGTGTTCATTCCGCTGATGATCTTCCCGCTGATTCTTGCGGTGATCGCGGTCTACCCGTTCATCGAGTCCTGGGTCACCGGGGACAAGCGCGAGCACCACATCCTGGACCGCCCGCGCAACGTCCCGACCCGTACGGCCTTCGGTGTGGCCTGGCTGACCTGGTACGTCATCCTGCTGATCGCCGGTGGAAACGACATGGTCGCCATCTTCTTCCACCTGTCGATCAACACCATCACCTGGTTCGCCCGGATCGCGTTCTTCGTCGGCCCGGTCATCGCCTTCATCGTCACCAAGCGGATCTGCCTGGGTCTCCAGCGCCGCGACCGGGACAAGGTGCTGCACGGACGCGAGTCCGGCATCATCAAGCGTCTGCCGCACGGTGAGTTCGTCGAGATCCACGAGCCGCTCTCGCAGGCCGAGCTGTACACGCTCACCGCGTACGAGCAGCCCAAGCCGGTCGAGATCGGCCCGACGGTCGACGAGAACGGCGTCGAGCGCAAGGTGAAGCTCACGGAGAAGCTGCGGGCCAAGCTCAGCAAGGCCTTCTACGGGCCGGACAGCCAGATCCCCAAGCCCACGGTCGAGGAGTACAAGGAGATCACGAGCGGCCACGGCCACCACTGATCCACCCGACCGCGAGGTCGCCACAGCTGGGGGAACCTCCCAGCGGTAGCTGGGGAAGAGCCCCGTCCATTCGTCGGACGGGGCTCTTCGCTGTCTGCCGGGCTGGATAGGGTGGAGCCATCCCTGTTCGGCTGTGGACCCAGGAGTGGACCATGAACGTTGTGACCCCGGTTGGCGGCGACAGCGTGGCGGACCTCTCCTGGCCCGGGGTGCTGAACGCTCTCCTCGACAACCGCGACCAGAGCGCGGAGGCCACCGCGTGGGCGATGGACCGCATCCTCAGCGGCGAGGCGACGAACGCGCAGATCGCAGGCTTCGCGGTCGCCCTGCGTGCCAAGGGCGAGACCGTCGAGGAGATCTCCGGTCTCGTACGGACCATGTACGCGCACGCGAACCTGATCGAGGTGCCCGGGCCGAGCGTCGACATCGTCGGGACCGGCGGCGACGGCGCCAAGACCGTGAACATCTCCACCATGTCGGCGATCGTGGTCGCGGGGACGGGCGCGAAGGTCGTCAAGCACGGCAACCGCGCCGCGTCGTCGGCGAGCGGCGCATCCGACGTACTGGAGAAGCTCGGCGTCAATCTCGAGCTCACCCCGCAACGGGTCGCCCAGGTCGCGGAGGAGGCGGGCATCACCTTCTGCTTCGCGGTGAAGTTCCACCCGGCGCTGCGGCATGTGGCGGCCGCCCGCAAGGAGCTGGGCATCCGCACCACGTTCAATTTCCTTGGCCCGCTCACCAACCCGGCGAAGGTGAAGGCGCAGGCCACCGGTGTCGCGGACGCGCGGATGGCGCCGATTGTGGCCGGTGTGCTGGCCGAGCGCGGTTCCTCGGCGCTGGTCTTCCGCGGCGACGACGGCCTCGACGAGCTGACCACGACGGCGACCTCCCGGGTGTGGGTGGTACGGGACGGGGCGGTGCGCGAGGAGACCTTCGACCCGCGGGACATCGGCGTCGGCATCGTGCCGGTCGAGGCTCTGCGGGGCGCCGACGCCTCGTACAACGCGGATGTCGCGCGCCGGCTGCTCGGCGGCGAGACCGGGCCCGTACGGGACGCGGTGCTGCTCAACTCGGCGGCGGCTCTCGTCGCGCTGGAGCCGACGGACGGCACGCTGAACGAGCAGTTGGCGGCGGGCATCGAAAGGGCCGCCAAGTCGATCGATTCGGGCGCGGCCAGAGCGGTGCTCGAGCGGTGGGTGGCCGCGAGCAACGCCTGAGGCCGCGGTGGCGTGAGGCAAGGCGTGGTCCGGTTTCCTGTCTCAGGAGCTGGACCCCGCCTTGCGCGCGGTGTGGCGTATGGCAGGATGCCCTTCAAGGTCATGAGTGACAGCGATTACGGCCCCGGCTCGCTGTCCGGCAACCCTCCGTCCGTGGCGGGGTGCCCCGGGTGAAGACCAGGCCGTAGGCAGAAAGGTCTGCGGCAAGCGCGGACCCCTGCAATCCCTGGGTCCTGGTCCTCAAGGGAGCAGTCTCGTGAGCAAGCGAATGCGATAGGGCTCCAAAGCCCCTTCTTCAGTACGCCTCCGTGCGGCCGTCGCCGTGTGTTCGAGGCAACAACCCTGTGCGCCGAGCGGCCGTCGAGTGCCGCCGCCACAGGTTCTACCGAAGCCTCCCCCTAACTTCGTCGGGGGGACCCCCAGCCTTGTCCTGCCGGGAGATACTGCCATGTCCGCACGCCCGAACGCCGTTGCCGCCGCCGGCGCCACAACCGCCACCGCTGTCGCACTCGCCGAGTCCGCCCCCGCCTGTGCCCCGCCGCTTCCGGTGCTCGGCCGCGACGTCACCGTCCCGCTCGTCACCGGCGGCGAAGTCACCTACGCCGCCCTCGACTACGCGGCGAGCGCCCCGGCCCTGCAGCGGGTGTGGGACGACGTGGCCGCGTACGCCCCGTACTACGGCAGCGTGCACCGCGGCGCCGGGTATCTCTCGCAGCTGTCCACCGACCTCTTCGAGAACAGCCGGGTCACGGTCGCCGAGTTCCTCGACTGCCGCCCGGGCGACCAGGTCGTCTTCACCCGCTCCACGACCGACTCGCTGAACCTGCTGGCGGCCGTGATCCCCGCCGACTGCCAGGTATTCGTCTTCGAGACGGAGCACCACGCGTCGCTGCTGCCGTGGCCGTCCCCCAGGCTTCGGCCGGGGGGACCCCCATCTCGCTTCGCTCGCCGGGTGACGTATCTGGACGCGCCGCGTACACCGGCGGAGGCGGTGCGGACGCTGGAGCGGGCGCTCGCCGACCGGGACCCCTACGGCCCCGCGCTGGTCTGCGTCACTGGCGCGTCCAATGTCACCGGTGAGCTGTGGCCGGTGAAGGAGCTAGCCGCCGCCGCCCATGCACACGGCGCCCGGATCGTGCTCGACGCCGCTCAGCTCGCGCCCCACCACCCCGTCTCCGTACAGGAGTTGGACGTCGACTGGGTGGCCTTCTCCGGGCACAAGCTGTACGCGCCGTTCGGCTCGGGCGTGCTCGCGGGCCGCGCGGACTGGTTGCAGGACGGGGAGCCGTACCTCGCGGGCGGCGGTGCCTCGCGCAAGGTCGCTCGGCGCGCGGACGGCGGCGTGGACGTCGACTGGCACACCACGGCCGCCCGCCACGAGGCCGGTTCGCCGAACGTCATCGGCGTCTACTCCATCGCGTCCGCCTGCAAGGCGCTCACCGAGGCGGGCTTCGACAACCTGGTCGCCCGGGAGCAGCGGCTCGTGGCGAAGGTACGCGCGGGCCTGGCCGAGGTGCCCGAGGTGAAGGTGCTCTCGCTGTTCGGGGACGACTCCCCCTCGCGTTCCGCTGGGGGGACCCCCACGCGGGTCGGCGTCATCTCCTTCGTTGTCGAGGGCTGGAACAGCTCGCACTTCGCGGCCGCGCTCTCGGCGGAGTACGGCATCGGCGTACGGGACGGGCTGTTCTGCGCCCACCCGCTGGTGCGGACCCTGCTGGGCAGCGACCCGCAGGAGGTGGGCGAGTGCGGTGCGCCGGAGGCAGAGCCGGGCGAACTCCCCCAGCCTTCGGCCGGGGGGACCCCCACATCGCTTCGCTCGCTGAACGCGATCCGGGTGAGCTTCGGGGCGGGTACGCCGGACGAGCATGTGGAGCGTTTCGTACGGGCGGTGAAGGAGCTGGTGTGCGAGGGCGCCAAGTGGAACTACCGCACGGAGGATGGCCGCTGCGTCCCGGACCGGGACTCGGGCGGCAGCGGCAACTGAGGCAGCCGGGTTCCCATAAGGATCATCCGCAGCGCACGCTCGGCCGCGTCGGCGAGGAATTCGCCGCCTCGGCCGAGGGCTTCGCTCAGCGAGACGGGGGCGGGCAGTATCGAGCTGTAGGCGTCCACGCCCGCGCCGCGCACCATGTGCGCCCCCTCACCGATGGTGCCCGCGAGAGCGAGGACGGGCCGGCCGAACCCCTTGGCGCGGTGCGCCACTTCGGCGGGGATCTTTCCCCGGGGAGTCTGCCGGTCCAGTGCTCCTTCGGCGGTGACGACCAGGTCGGCCAGGGCCAGCCGGGTGTCCAGGTCGAGATGGTTCAGCAGCACCTCGAAGCGGGGCAGGAGCCGGGCGCCGAGCGCGGCGAGTCCGGCGCCCAGGCCGCCCGAGGCTCCGGTGCCAGGTCCCCGGCACAGATCGACACCGGGACGAAGGTCCCGGGTGAGGACGGCCGCCCAGTGCTCCAGGGCGGCGGAGACCTCCTCGACCTGCGCGGGGCTCGCTCCCTTCTGGGGGCCGAAGACGCGGGCGACGCCATGCTCGCCGCACAGCACATTGAACGGATTGCAGGCGACCAGCAGTTCGGTGCCGGCCAGCCGGGGGTCGAGCCCGCTGGTGTCGATCCGGTCGAGGGACGCCAACGCCGCCCCGCCGTGGGGGAGTTCTCGCCCCTGCGCGTTCAGCAGCCGGGCCCCGAGCGCCTGGAGCGCGCCCGCGCCGCCGTCCGACGTACCGGAGTCGCCGCAGCCGACGAGGATGCGGCTCACCCCCTGGTCGAGCGCGGCGCGGATCAGCTCGCCGACGCCGTACGTCGTCGTGGCGCCGGGATCGCGGCGGTTCGCCGGAACCAGCGAGAGGCCCGCGACGGCCGCCATCTCGACGACCGCGGTCGGCGCCTCGGGGGCGGTCGAGCCCAGCAGCGCGAAGTGGCTCGGCACCGGGGAGCCCAGGGGCCCGGTGGCGGTCCATGGCACCAGTCGGCCGCCGGTCGCCGTGGCCAGCGCCTCGGCGGTGCCCTCACCCCCGTCGACCAGCGGGATCAGATCCAGGTGCGCGTCCGGGACGACCCGCAGCAGGCCTTCCGCGATGAATTCGGCGGCCTGGTGGGCGGAGAGCGACTCCTTGAAGCCACTGGGGGCGACGGCGATGCGGTAGCTCATGGCTGGGTCTCCAGAAGGACGGGCACGCCGAGCAGCGGCCAGACGACGAGGGCGAAGAGCAGCACCAGCGCTGCGGTCAGCGGTGCGACCACGGCCGAGAGCCGCAGCAGGTCGCGGGTGGTGTAGGTGGGGATGCCGTCCGGTAGGTCGCAGAACAGCGCGACCGGTTTGGCGGAGGCGGGCAGGGTGTGGCAGAAACCGGCCGCTGCGGTGGAGGCGAGCGCGGCGGCCATCGGGTTGACGCCGGCACCGACGGCCGCGGCGACCACCAGTGGGACGAGCACGGAGGAGCGGGCGGAGCGGGACTGGAGAACGAGATGGGCCGCCGTACTGATCAGGATCACGGCCGCGAGGAAGACCCACGGCGGTAGCGACGAGCCGCCCGGGAAGCCGCCGACAGCCATTTCGCCGCGCCGGACTCGGCGAGCGCGACACCCATCGCCATCGTGGTTGCCATGAAGAGCAGCAGCGGCCAGGGCACGTTCGTCAGCCCTTCCTTGAGCCGTACGGTGCCGAGCGCGGGCGACGCGGCGACCACCGCGCCGATCAGCGCGACGACGGCGGGTGACATCCCGTGCAGTGGCTCGCTGCACCACAGCAGCACCACCGTCCCCATCAGCAGCGCGGAGCGCGCCTCCGAGGTCGTAAGCGAGCCGGTGACCGGAGCCTTGGAGTGCTCCTGGATGTCGGCGGCGGTGATCCGGACGGGACCGCGCCGCTCCGCGCGCGATGTCGTGGTCAGCAGCACGGCCTCCGCCGCCAGATGGGAGGAGGTGATCGCGAGCGGCAGTCCGAGCAGCAGCCACTGCCCGAAGTCGAGCCGCTCGCCGGTCTGCTCCCACAGCACACTGACGGTGATCAGGTGGGCGCCCGCGCCGATGAGGGTGGCCACGGCGGAGAGCAGGATCACGGTGGGGAAGAGCAGCGCCAGCATCACGACCAGCCGGCGGCGGTCGGCCAGGACCCGGGCGAGCGCCAGGAAGACGGGCAGGGCCAGGGCAGCCCGCCCGGAGGTGGCCGGCACCGCGAAGGCGGTGACGACCAGCGCGGCGGTGGTCAGATGCACCAGCTGCCGTACCGTACGCGCCCCGCTGACCAGGAAGGCCGCCGCCCGTCCCGCGAGTCCGGTCCTGGTGACCGCCGCCGCCAGCACGAAGGCGCAGATCAGCAACCACACCGTCTCGTCGCCCAGCGTCGCGAAGAGCGTCTCGCTGCTGATCACCCCGGTCGCGGTGAGCGCCAGGCCCGCGCCCAGCGCAACATAGGTGTCGTCCACCGGGGTCGCGACCCAGGCACAGGTGGCCAGGGCGAACACAGCGAGGGTGAGCCGGGCGTCACCGCCGAGGCCCGGGACATTGCCCGGTACGGCGAGCAGGGCGCAGACGCCGAGCGCGGCACACAGCCACACCGTCTGCCGCAGCGAGATGGTCACGATGAACAGCTTTGGTGCGTGCCGTGAACCCGGAATGAGCGCGTGGTGAAGGGAACTTCATCTACGGCATGCGGTAACCCATGCCCCGTACGGTCTCCAGCCGTTCGGCGCCCAGCTTCATGCGCAGCGCCCGGACGTACACGTCCACGATGTTGGAGCCGGGGTCGAAGTCGTAGCCCCATACATGGGAGAGGATCTGCTCCCGCGACAGGACCTGGCCGGGGTGGCGCAGGAACAGTTCCAGCAGCACGAATTCACGGGCCGTCAGATCCACGGTCCGCGCGGCGGCGCGGGCCCTGCGGGTACGCAGATCCAGGCTGAGGTCGCCGCTGCGCAACACCGTCACCTCGGGCGCGCGGGCCGCCGTACGCAACCGCAGCCGCACCCGGGCGAGCAGCTCCTCGAAGCGGAAAGGCTTGGTCATCCAGTCGTCGGCGCCGCCTTCGAGTCCGGCGACCGTGTCCCGTACCGAATCCCGTGCCGTCAGCACGATGACGGGCACGCTCACCTGGGCCTCACGCAGCTGCCGCAACACCGTGAAGCCATCCCTGCCGGGCAGCCCGATGTCCAGCACCACCAGGTCGAAGCCGCCGGTGGCGGCATACCCGAAGGCGGTGTCGCCGTCGGCGGCGATCGTGGTGGTGAAGCCGTTGGCGCGCAGGCCCTTCTCCACGAAGGACGCGATGCGCTCCTCGTCCTCGGCGATCAGAATGCGGGTCATCAACTCGTCTCCAGGATCTCCAGCATGAGGATGAGCACGAAGGTGGCCCCGCCGCCCTCGGCCGGGCGCAGTTCGACCCGGCCCCGGTGGCCTTCGGCGATCGCTTTGACGATGGCGAGGCCCAGGCCCGCGCCCGCGGTGCGGGCACCGCGTCGGGCGGTGCCGCGCCGGAACCGTTCGAAGATCACTTCGGTGTCCTGCTCCTGCACGCCGGGGCCGCTGTCGGCGACGTACAGCTCGATCAGCTCACTCCGCCCGCCGCACACGATCCGTGATCCGATCGCTATCCGCTGCCCGGGCACGGTGTGCTGCACCGCGTTCTGCGCGAGTTGCACCATCGCCTGGGTGATCCGCTGCGGATCGAGCGGTGTCTCCCGGTCGGCGACCTGGTCCAGCACCCACTCGCGCTCGCCCAGCGTCCGCGCCTTCACAAAGACGTCCGCCGTCAACTCGCCGAGCTGCACCGGTTCCGGGCGGATGAAGTCGGGCCGCTCGGCCTTGGCGAGCAGCAGCAGGTCTTCGACGATGCGGCTCATCCGGTCGAGCTCGTCGGTGACCAGTCGTACGGTCTCCTCCCGCTCCGCCGGATCGTCTCCCATCAGCTCCAGGTGACCGCGGACGATGGTGATGGGGGTACGCAGCTCATGGCCGGCGTCGTCGACGAACTGCCGCTGTGCCGCGAACGCCCGCTCCAGCCGGTCGAGCATGGCGTTGAAGGTCTCGGCGAGCGCCGCGATGTCGTCCCGGCCTTCCACGGGGATGCGCCGGGTCAGATCCTGCTCGGTGAGCTGGGCGGCGGTCATGCGAACCACCCGTACCGGGGCCAGGATGCGCCCCGCGACGGCCCAGCCAATCCCGGTGGTCATCAGCAGCGCCACCCCGGAGATGACCAGCAGGGTACGGAACGTCTCGTCCGCGACGGCCCGTTCGTTCTGCGAGTGGAAGGCGACGACGAAAGCGCCCGGCACGGCCCCGGTGGCACCGGGGCCGATGGCGACCTTGGCCCAGCGGATCTCGCCCCGCGGCCGGTCCAGGGTGCCGGCCCAGTCCCCGGATGTGTAGATCCGGGAGAGGGCGGCGCCGTCCCGGTAGAGGGCGATCTCGGCAGGGATGTCACGGGACTGCCGGATCACATGGGGCCGGGGCCCCGGGGCCGGGGTGAGGCCGAGGAGTTCCTCGTCGGGGTCGGAGTACTGGCGCTGGAGAAAGACTTCGAGCAGCCGTCGCGAGTCGGTGAAGCGTTCGCCGGTCCTCGGGTCCACGCCCTGGTCGACGAAGTTCGCGAACTCGCGGGTCTCCTGGGCCAGCAGCCGGCTGATCCGGTGGTCCACATCGCGAAGCAGGATCGACCGGGTGGTCGTGGCGACGGCGGCCAGCGCCACGGCCATCACGGCCAGCAGCCACAGCAGGATCCGTACCCGGGCGGAGATCCGGCGGGAGTCAGCCTTCGTCACCGATGTCGTCATCGTCGTCGTCACCGGTGGCCGAGGGCCCCGGCACGACCGAGTCGATCGGTGCCGTACCCGTGGCGGACGGGGTTGGCGGCGGTGGGCCGGGCGCGGTCGGTGAGCGGGACGCGCCTGGTGTCGTGGTTCTGCTCGGCGTGCTGTCCAATTGCACCTCGCGCGGGACCGTAGGGGGCTTGGGGCTGTCGGTCAGCGCGTAGCTGGTCGCGGCGACGCCCAGAGGAATCGCGACAACCGCCGCGAGCGTTGCCATGCGGTGGGAGAAAGCCATACGGCAATCCTGCGGCCGTCGGCGCACCCCGGGGATGAGGGGAAGATGAAGGCTTGTTCATCTGCGGGGTCTGTCGGGGGCCGCGGCTCCTCGGGCGCTACGAGTCCAGGCCGATCGCGAACGCCGCCTCGAGGTCGTGCTGCGAATACGTCCGGAACGCCACATGCGTGTCCGTGCCCTCGACGCCCGGGATCTTGCTGATGCGGCCCGGGATGACGTCCGCCAAGTCGTCGTGCTTGGCCACCCGCACCATCGCGATCAGGTCGTACGTACCGGTGACGGAGAAGACCTCGCTGACGCTGTCCAGCGCGGCGATCGACTCCGCGATCTCCGGGATGCGGTCCACGCTGGTCTTGATGAGCACGATCGCGGTGATCACGGTTGGCTTTCTCCCTCGGTGGCCGCTGTTTGGGCCTTCACTCTAGTCGCACGCCGGAATCGTCCCCAGGCGTAGACGAACCCGGCCACGAACCCCACCAGATGCGCGAGATACGCGACGCCGGGGCCACTGCCCGCGCTCTGTGCCGCCAGCCACTGGAGGACGAACCAGAAGATCAGCACGATCCACGCGGGGAAGCGCAGCGGCAGGAAGAAGAGGAATGGAAAGAGACTGGTGACCCGGGCCTTAGGGAAGAGGAAGAGGAACGCGCCGAGTACGCCCGAGATCGCCCCGGAGCCTCCCACCAGGGTCTGCTCGGAGTCGGCGTTGGCCACCGCGTAGGCGAGCAGCGCGAGATAGCCGCAGCCCAGATAGAAGAGGGCGAACTCCGGCCGCCCCATGCGCTCCTCGGCCATCGCCCCGAAGACGTAGAGGAAGAGCATGTTGCCGAGCAGATGCAGCCAGGTGCCGTGGACGAAGAGGGCGGTGAGAGGGGTGAGGAGCGGGCGGAGGGTGCCGGGGGAGGTGTTCAGCAGTTCCGCGGGGATCACGCCCCAGCGTTCGAAGTACGCGCTCTGGGCGGTGAGCAGCGCGTCACCGGTGCCGTACACCGGGTTGAGGCCCGAGACCGGGCTGAGGACGAACACCGCACAGCAGAACGCGATCACGCCGTATGTCACCGAGGGCCCCGTCACCGCGCCCCGTACCGCACCCCGTGCCGCACCCTGCCAACTGATCATGGACAGAGCATGGCGTAGTGGGACTGAACGGTACAGAGTGCCTCGCCGCGCCATCGGGTACCTGCGAGGCCGTAGGGTTACGGGCAGTACATCCGCGGTTCGACGGCGCACAGCGGCACCTGCACCCGCACGACAAAAAAGGACGGCACGATGACGACGGTTCCCTCGCCGACGGCCGGTACCCGCTGGCGCTGCACGCTCTGTGGCAACCTCACGCGCTTCGACGTCACCCGTTCCTCCAAGGTCGTCGAGTACGTCCATCTGGACCTGGCCGGCGAGCCGACGGTCGAGGAGCGCGAGGTGGTCAGTGAGACCATCGAGGCGGTGCGCTGCCGTTGGTGCAACGCGGTGGACCAGATCGAGCTGGTGGACAGGCCGGGCGCCGGCTCCTGAGGGAGCGGCCCGAACGGGTAGTGGGGTGACGGATCGTGGAGCAGCCTGCAAGCGGCGCTGAGCCGGCCGGTGCGGCCGGTGGCGCCGCCGAGGCGCTCGACCGCCCGTTGCCGGAAGGCGTACGGCGCAGGGTCATGGCGCTGGTCTCGGACGCTTTCGGCGGCCTGACCGTTGCCGAACTTCCGGCCCAGCTGCGGCAGTACGCCCGGTTCACCCCCACCCGGCGCGCCAAATTCGCGGGCAACGCGATGGCCGCCGCCCTGGAGAGCGACCCGGTCTTCCGGCAGCGCATCGCCGAGCGGCTCAGCCAGGCCCAGCCGGAGCTGTCCGGGGCGCTGGAGTCCGGATCGCCGCCCGCGGCCGCCGACCCCATCGATGTGGCCGCCGCCGCCTATGTGCTGCGACCCACAGGATGGGTGAAACTTGTCGCCGCCGCGGGCGAGGAGGCCATGCGCGCGGACGCCGAGCGCGCCGACGAAGCGGGGCGGCGTGAGCTGGAGCGGCTGCGCGAGGAGCTGACGGAAGCGCGCGGCCTGACCAAGAGCGAGACCGAGCGGCTGCGCACGGAGCTGGAGGCGGCCCGCAAGGAAACCGAAACGCTTCGCCGAAAGCTGCGCAGCGCCCAGAGCGATGTGAAGCGCGGCGAGGCCGCTCTGCGCCGTAGAGACGCCGATATCGAAGCCATCAGGTCGGAGGCCGCGGCGCAGGTCTCGGCGGCCGAGAGCGAGAGCCGTCGGCTCAAGGCCCGTCTCGGCGAGGCGGAGGCCGCGGTGGAGGCGAGCCGCCGGGCCGCCCGGGAGGGTCGCTCGATCGAGGACATGCGGCTGCGGCTGCTGCTGGACACGGTGCTCGACGCGGCCCAGGGGCTGCGCCGGGAACTGGCCCTGCCGCCCGCCGCCGTCCATCCCGCCGACACGGTCGACGCGGTCGAGCCGGGCCGTATGTCGCCCAAGGACATCGCGGCCCGTGCGCTCTCCGAGACTGATCCGGCACTCCTTGACCAGTTGCTCGCGCTGCCACAGGCGCATCTGGTGGTGGACGGTTACAACGTCACCAAGACCGGCTATCCGACGATGCCTCTGGAGAAGCAGCGGCTGCGGCTGCTCGGCGGTCTTTCGATGCTCGCGGCGCAGACCGGCGCCGAGATCACATGTGTCTTCGACGGGGCGGAGCTGGCGGCTCCGGTGCTGCTGGCACCGCCGCGCGGAGTGCGGGTGCTGTTCTCCAAGCCGGGTGTGACCGCCGACGAACTGATCCGTCAGCTGGTACGGGCGGAGCCGCCGGGGCGCCCCGTGGTGGTGGTCTCCACCGACCGCGAAGTCGCCGACGGAGTGGCGAAGGCGGGCGCGAGGCCCGTTGCGTCCACCTTGTTGCTGAAGCGGCTTTCGCGCGTCTAGTAACTGCCATGCCAAATGCCCGAATTAGTTGCTTGTGTGACGGACGTAGTGTCAAGTGACCATTACTACGCGTGTGATGCGGGTAAAGAATGCGCTCAGCGACCGAGATTTTTCTCGACAAGATTTGAACTGATCACAGGAAGGTCACTAGGGTCGGGCTTCGAACCTTCGCGCGGTTGATCGCTCACCCGGGGCGACAGCGAAGGAACCGCCGAGTTCGTGCAGTTCAGTCCTTGTTTCCCCGTAAGGACCCGAAGTGCGGACGCCGGGGATTCAACCCCCACAGCCCGGTAGGCGGCTCGAGGAAGAAGGAGCTCGCCTTCGTGGCGTCCCACCGTCGTCCCAAGCAGCCGAGCCGCACCCGTGTGACCGTGCTCACTGCGACCGCTGCCGCGGCCGTAGCCCTGACCTCCCAGGCCGCCCAGGCCGAACCGAAGCCGAGCAAGAGCGAGGTCAAGGAGAAGGTCGACAAGCTCTACGAAGAGGCAGAGGCGGCCACCGAGAAGTACAACGGGGCCAAGGAGCAGCAGGGGAAGCTCCAGAAGCAGGTCGACGCTCTGCAGGACAAGGTCGCCCGCGGACAGGACGAGCTCAACACCCTGCGCGACGGCCTCGGTTCGGTGGCGAGCGCCCAGTACCGCTCCGGCGGCATCGACCCCGCGGTGCAGCTCTTCCTCTCCTCGGACCCGGACACCTACCTGGAGAAGGCCTCCGCGCTTGACCAGCTGGGCGCCAAGCAGTCCGAGGCGCTGGCCGAGATCCAGGCCAAGCAGCGGACCCTCGCGCAGCAGCGCAAGGAGGCCCAGGACAAGCTCGGCGACCTGGCCAGCACCCGCAAGGTGCTCGGCGAGAAGAAGAAGGAAGTCCAGACCAAGCTCGCCGCCGCGCAGAAGCTCCTCAACTCGCTCACCGCGCAGGAGCGTGCCGCGCTCTCCGCCGACGAGTCCCGCGCCAACCGCGCCAGCTCGCGCGCTGACCTCGGCAACGCTCTCCCCGCCTCGCAGCGCGCGGGCGCGGCCTTCTCCGCCGCCCAGAGCAAGATCGGTTCGCCGTACGTCTACGGCGCCTCCGGCCCCAGCTCCTTCGACTGCTCCGGGCTGACCTCCTGGGCGTACGCGCAGGCCGGTGTCTCCATACCGCGCACCTCCCAGTCGCAGGCCAGCGCCGGCACCCGGATCTACTCGCAGGGTGCGCTCCAGCAGGGCGACCTGGTTATCTTCTACGGCGACATGCACCACGTCGGCTTCTACGCGGGCAACGGCCAGGTGCTGCACGCCCCGAAGCCCGGTGCCAGCGTGCGCTACGAGTCGATCAACAACATGCCGTTCCAGTTCGGCGTACGCATCTGACGCCCAATCGGGCGATTTCCCGCACCTGTAACTGACGTCGCGCCCCGCCGGTGACCTGTGATCTCCGGCGGGGCGTCACTTTCTGTGCATGTCAGGGTCGTTGGCCGCTGTGTGATCGCCCGGCTACTGTCTGCCGCGCAACATCCCTCGTACAGCGGAAGGGAGCGCGGATCGTGGCGCCCCATCGACGGCTTTCACAGTCCGGCCTCACTCAGAGTGTCCGGGTCACCTTCCTGTCCGCCGCGGCGGCGACGGCCGCTGCGGCGCTCGGGGGCGCACCGGCGAGCGCTGACCCGTATGACACCGCGGAGAGCGCCCGGGCCCAGGTCGACCGGCTGTACGCGGAGGCCGAGCAGGCCACCGAGCACTTCAACAAGGCCGGTGAGCGGGTCGAGCGGCTGCGCGAGCAGGTGGCGCAGGCGCAGGACAGCGTGGCCCGCGGCCAGGAGCGTGTCAACCGGATGCGGGGAGCGCTCGGTTCGGTCGCGGGCGCGCAGTACCGGTCGGGTGGCATGGACCCCGCCCTCGCCCTGCTGCTCTCCGAGGACCCGGAAAGTTACCTCGACAAGGCGGCGACCCTGGACCGGATCGGCGAGCGGCAGGCGACTGACCTGCGGGACCTTCGGCGGGCGCAGCGAAGACTCGGCCAGGAGCGCACGGAGGCCTCCCACGACCTTGTGGAACTGGAGCGCAGCCGGACCGCCGTCTCCCACCACAAGCGCACCGTCGAGCGCAAACTCGCCGAGGCGCAGCGGCTGCTGAACTCCCTTCCGGCCGAGTACCGCGCCGCCTTCGGCCGGGCATCCCGCTCCGGCCGCGGCTCCCTGCCCGAGCTCTCCGGCCTCGCGCCCGCCTCCGCGCGGGCGGCCGCCGCTGTGATGGCGGCCCGCAGCGCCGTCGGCCGCCCCTATGTGTGGGGCGCCAACGGGCCCTCCAGCTTCGACTGTTCGGGGCTCACCCAGTGGTCGTACGCGCAGGCGGGCGTCGGGCTGCCGCGCACCTCGCAGGCGCAGCGGTATGCGGGCCGGCAGGTGTCGCTGTCCCAGGCGCGGCCCGGCGACCTGGTGGCGTACCGCAGCGACGCCAGTCATATCGGGATGTACATGGGCAACGGGCAGGTCGTGCACGCGCCCTACCCCGGAGCGCCGGTGCGCTACGACCCGGTCGGCATGATGCCGATCTCGTCGGTCACCCGCGTCTGAGCCGTGTTCCGCTCCGCGCCGCGTTCCGTACGATCGACCAGGTGGCAGGTCAGGGGCGCATGGGGCGTCGGGCGGTACGGCGTGCGGCGGGGCTGGGCCTCGCCGCCGCCCTGCTGACATCCGGCTGCGCGGCTCCCGAGGGGCCCGACACCACGATGCGGGACATCCGGCGCACGCTGGACGGCCGCGCGGCCGCCGTCCTCGGACATGACGAGAGCTCCTATCTGGCCGCGCTCGATCCCAGGGCCCCGGTGCTGCGGGCGACCGAGCGCAGGGAGTTCCACAACCTCGCGGATGTGCCGCTGCGCTCCTGGGAGTACCGGCTGAGCGATGTGAAACGGCAGGGCGCGCGGGCGGTCGCCGAGGCCGAACTGCGCTACCGCATCGACGGCTACGACACCGCCCCGGTGACCGCCTCCCGCACCTTGGAGCTTGCCGAACACGAGGGCCGCTGGTACATCACGGCCGACCGCGCGACCAAACAGGGCGTCCAGCAGATCTGGCAGCAGGGCGACGTCCAGGTCGTCCGGGGCAGGCGGAGCCTGGTCCTCGCCGTCGGCCAGGACGTGAAGCGGCTGCGCGCCGTCGCGGCGAACGCCGACCGGGCCGTGCCCGCCGTCTCCGACGCCTGGCCCTCCCCCTGGGCGGGGCGCGTGGTGATCCTGGTCCCTGCCTCGCTGGACGCCCTGGGAGGGCTGCTGGGGGCGCCCGCGGCGGGGTTCCGGGGGATCGCGGCGGTCACCACTGGCGAGACCGGGGCGGCCGGGACAGCGCCCGCGGACCGGGTGATCGTCAACCCCGAGGCGTACGGAGCGCTCGGCGACTTCGGCCAGGGCATCGTGCTCACGCATGAGGCGGCCCATGTGGCTACGCGCGCGTACACATCGGCGGCCACCCCGATGTGGCTCTCGGAGGGCTTCGCCGACTGGGCGGCGTACCGAGGCACGGGCCGTAGTGCCGGGCAGACCGCGCCCGAACTCCAGCGCGCGGTCATTCGCGGTGATGTGCCGGCCGCACTGCCGACCGACGAGGACTTCGGCTTCGGCGGCGACGGGGACAAGCTGGCGCGCGCGTACGAGGGCGGCTGGCTGGCCTGCGAGCTGATCGCCGCGCGCTGGGGGGAGAAGAAGCTGACGTCGTTCTACCGGGCCGTCGGCGCGGGGAAGCACCGGGCGGCCGCGGTCGAGAAGGCGATGGCCGATGTACTGGGCATGACGCGGGAGGACTTCACGGTGCGCTGGCGGGACTATCTGCGCGAGCAGCTGGACGGCTGAGCGGCAGGCGGTGGCGCGGTTCGGTCACCGTCTGCCGCCACAGCCGCAGGCACGCGGTCAGCGTCGCCGCGACCAGCAGCCCATTGCGTACGGCCAGCAGCAGCACGCCCAGCGGGTCGCCGGCCACCACGTACGAGAACCCGACCGGGAACTCCAGCAGCGTGACCCCTGTGGCGGCCAGCACCAGCCGGCCGGGCACGGCCATCCGGCTGCCCCGGAAGGCCAGGCAGGCGGCGGCCAGGCCGATCAGCCAGATCATGTACTGGGGGCTGATCACCCGGCTTGTGGTGGTGAACAGCAACGCCGCGGCGAACGCCGCGTCGCACGGCGTGCTCGGCGCGAACCTCTTGACCCGCAGCCGCCACAGCACCAGCCAGCCGAAGGCGAGGAGGCTGAGGGCGAGGGCGAGCGTGGAGACGAGAGTGACGTACGGGCCGACGAACTCGACCGACCCGTAGTTCAGCAGCACCTCGCCCTGCCAGCCGAAGTGCCGGGCCACATGGAAGACCAGCGCGCCCAGCGACTCGATCTCGGTGCCCCGGTCGCGCTGGAAGGTGAGGAAGGCCAGCGCGCCCGGCATCGCCGCGAAGAGCAGCAGCGCCAGGGCGGCCGTCGTGCCCGCCGCGGTGGCCCAGGAGCGGCGGGTGGCCCGGCCGCGCGGGGTGCCCACGATCAGCAGCAGCGGCCAGACCTTCAGCAGGGCGCCGAAGCCCGCCAGCGCGCCCAGGGTGCGCGGATGGCGTGCCCCGGCCAGCAGGGAGGCGACGGCGACGGCCGTGACCATCAGGTCGTAGCGGGCGTACGCGGTGGGGCCCAGCAGAGGCACGCCCGCGACCCACACCCAGCTGCCGCGCTGCGACTTGCCGGGCCGCCCGCCGGCGTACAGCAGCAGGCTCAGCACCAGCGCGTCGCAGAGCAGAGCGAGGACGAAGAAGGCCGATGCGTAGCCGAGGAAGGGCAGCAGGGCGGGGGAGAGGATCGCGAGCGCGGCGGCGGGAGGGTATTGCCAGGTGACGTCGTACACCGGGAAGGTGCCGGTCTTCAGCACCTCGTACCAGCCTTGGTAGATCACCGAAATGTCGCTGGTCACGTCGGGGCCGGGGAAGATGACGACCTTGAAGACGCAGAGCAGCAGCGCGGTCCTGGTTATGATCCACACCGGGAGGATCCACACCGGGAGGGGAAGCCGCGTGCCGCTGCCGCTTGCGCCCGCCATGAGTACCTCATCCCATTCATGAGGAATTGAGATTGCCCATGATGCCGGGCAGGGCTGTACGTGAGCGGTGAGGCGGGGCCGTTGGGTACTGTCGGCGACGATGCACAAGACCTTGATCGTGACCAACGACTTTCCGCCCAGGCCCGGCGGCATCCAGGCGTTCCTGCACAACATGGCGCTGCGGCTGGACCCGGAGCAGCTCGTCGTCTACGCCTCCACCTGGAAGCGCGGCCGCGAGGGTGCCGAGGCGACCGCCGCGTTCGATGCCGAGCAGCCCTTCACGGTCGTACGGGACCGTACGACGATGCTGCTGCCGACCCCGCGCGTCACCCGAAGGGCGACCCAGCTGCTGCGCGAGCACGGCTGCGAATCCGTGTGGTTCGGGGCGGCCGCCCCGCTCGGGCTGATGGCCCCGGGCCGGGGCCGGGGCGGGGGGGGGGGGCGGGGGGGGGCCCCGCCCGGCCCGGCGGCGGGGGGGGGGGGGGGGCCCGCGGGCCCGCCGCGGCGGCGGG